>NZ_BAAASJ010000030.1:0-160899 GCF_039532825.1 Streptomyces vastus | reverse complement strand
TGGCAACGGTTGAGATCAGCTGGATGAACCGCCGGATGCGTGGCCCGCATGTCCGGTGGTGTGAGAGGAGGGACGGGCGACCCGTCCCTCCTACTCGATTCAGCCGTCAGGCGTCGTCGCGCTCGTGGAGGGTCAGGTCCAGGAGGAGGGAGCGGTGGTCCGTGTTCTTCAGGTCCAGGAAGCGGGCCCTGTTCGCCGCGAAGTCCTCGGAGACCAGGATGTGGTCGATCTGGGCGCCGAAGGCCGGGACCGTTCTGGCCGGCCAGGTCGGGGTGCGGGCGTCGCCGGTGAGACGGGCGCCGTCGCGCAGGCCCGTGTCCAGGATGCGGCGGAACGCGGCGTGGTCCTGGGAGGCGTTGAAGTCGCCCGCGAGGATGGTGGGGCGGGTCCTGTCCGCGGCGGCGTAGTCGCGGAGGGCGCGCAGTTCCCTCTGCCAGTCGTCCACGTGGGCTGACAGCGGGGGCATGGGGTGGGCGAGCTGGACCCTCACCTCGCGGCCCTTCACGTCGGCGGTCGCGCCAGGCATGCCCATGGTGCCCCTTACGCCGGGGGCCGGCTTGAGGGGGTACCGGCTGAGGATGACGGATCCGTCCGAGCCGTACCCTTCCACGGCCTGGCGGTAGGGGTACGTGCCTCTCGCCCCCTGCGCCTGGTCGCTGCCCAAGGCCTGTGTCAGCTTCTCGTCGCAGCTGGTCTCGCACTCCTCGACGAACACGAGGTCCGGCTTTTCGCTCCGTACGATCTCGATCAGTTCGTCGGTGGCCTGGCCGAACTCCACGTTCGACGTCAGCACGCGCAGCTCTGCGACCGGGGTGCCCTTCGGCTCGCTCGTCTTTCCGTACGGCTCGATGAACCAGGCGATCGCCGCTGCCGCGAGCACGCCCCATACGAGGCCGATGCGCCAGCGGGCCAGGGCGGCGAGGAGGAGGGCGAGGGCGGTGGGGGCGAGCAGCCAGGGCAGGAACGCGATGATTTGCGGTACGGGGGTGATGCCGTCCGTGTCGGCGATGCGGCACCCTACGACGATGCTCACACCGAGGAGCAGCAGGGCGGCGATCCAGGCGCCGGCTGCGCGGCCGGGCCGGCGCGCCACCGGGGCGTCGGCCCACTCGTCCGCCTCAGTCGTAGCAGTACCCACGTCCGCACCTTCCGTTCTGCCTGAATCCTCCCTCAAAGACGGGGTGGGTGGGGGGAGGGTTCATTTCCCCAGGCCCGCCCCTTCCGGAAACTGGGGGCGCAGCTCCCAGTTTCCGGAAGGGGCGGGCCTGGGGAAGAAAACCGCTCAAGCAGAGCCATCGGCCCGGCCCAAGAAGCTCGCCAGCGCCTCGTTGAACTCCCCCGGGCGTTCCAGGTTCGGCATGTGGGCCGCTCGCGGGATGACGTGGAGCGTGGCGTCGGGCAGGGCTTCGGCCATCGACTTCGCGTCGGAGACCGGCGTGTACTCGTCGTCCTCGCCCACCACCACCAGGGACGGGACCCTGACGCGGGTCAGAAGTTCCCGGTAGTCGGGGCGTTCCGCCCGCCCCCGCAGGGCGGCCGCCGCGCCCATCGGCGGCGTGGCGGTCATCATGCCGTGGACGTGGGCTGCCACGGACGCGTCGGCGTACGGCGCGACCATCTTGTGCAGGACCTCGTCCGCGTAGCCCCGCATGCCTTCCGCAAGGAGCCGGTCCGCCATCTCATTACGGGACTTCTTGCCGGCCGGAGTCTCCGGTGAGGCGAAGGTGTCGGCCAGGATCAGGCCCCGGATACGGTCCGGGAACCGGGCGTAGCACTCCATGACGATCTGGCCCCCCATCGACAGGCCGCCCAGGACGAAGCGCTCCACGTGCAGTTCGTCCAGGAGGGCCGCGATGTCCTCGGCGAACGTGGACAGCGGTGTGACGCCGGGGACGACCGGCGACGCGCCGTAACCGCGCAGGTCCGGGGCGATCACCCGGCGCGTCGGCGAGAAGGCTGTGACCTGCGGGTTCCACATCGTGTGGTCGAACGGGTGGCCGTGGATCAGGACAAGAGGCAGGGGAGTTGAGAGTTTCGCGCCTTTGTCCTCGTATGCGAGGAAGGGAGCCATGAGTGGACCCTAGGTCGCACCGCATACTCGGTGCAATGAAAACTTTGCCCTCGGTGCAATCCTGAGGCAATGGAAAGGGGCACGCGTGGAGGACTACCGGCGGATCGCCGACCGGCTGGCCGAGGAGATCCTCACCGGGCGGCTCAAGCCCGGTGAACGGCTGCCGCCGCAACGGGTGTTCGCGCGACGGCGCCGTATCGCCGGGTCCACGGCCGGGCGGGTCTACGCGGAGTTGGTGCGGCGAGGGCTCGTGGTCGGCGAGGTGGGGCGGGGGACGTTCGTACGGGCGGGGCCGGTGCCGTCGGGGCGGGCGCTGGCCGAGGAGGAGGGGCGGGAGCAGGGCAAGGCCACTGGGCCGCGTATCAATCTGGAGCTCAACTACCCGTTCGCGGATGGGCAGTCGGAGCTGCTCGCCGTCGGGCTCGCGCCGCTGCTGCGGGCCGACGTGCTGGCGGAGGCGACGCGTACGGCGCCCGCCACCGGCACGGCCGCCGCACGCGAGGCCGTCGCCGGGCTCCTGGGCGGTACGGGGTGGCGGCCCGCCCAGGAGAGGGTCCTCTTCGCCGGGAACGCCCGGCAGGCGATCGCGGGCGCCCTCGCCTCACTCGTACGGCCCGGAGGGCGCGTCGGCGTGGAGGCGCTGACGTATCCGCTGGTCAAGGAGATCGCGGCACGGCTCGGCATCACCCTCGTACCGCTGGCGATGGACGATGAGGGGCTACGGGCCGACGGCCTCGTCGCCGCCCATCGCGCCGCGCCGCTGTCCGCCGTCTACGTACAGCCGACGCTTCACAATCCCACCTCCGTGACGATGGGGGACGGGAGAAGGCGCGAACTGGCCGGCACCCTGCGTGAGTTGGACCTTCCGGTCGTGGAGGACCGGATCTGGTCGTTCCTGCGGGACGGCCAGGCGGGGCCCACTCCCCTTGCCTCGTACGCCCCCGAGCGCACGTACCTCGTCGACGGGCTGTCCAAGCGCGTCGCGCCCGGCCTCACGGTCGGTTTCCTCGTCGTGCCGCGGGGGCGGGTGGACGCGGTCGGCGAGGCGTTGAGGTCGGGCGGGTGGACGGCGGGGCGGTTCGCGCTGGAGGCCGCGGTGCGGTGGATCGGTGACGGGACGGTCGAGCGGCTCGTCGCGGCCAAGCGGGCGGACGCGCGGGCGCGGCAGCGGATCGTCGAGCAGTGGCTGGGGGAGTTCGCCGTACGGGCCGATCCGTACGCGTACTACACCTGGTGGGAGCTGCCCCCGCCCTGGCGCGCGGACACGTTCACGGCTGCGGCAGCGGCACGCGGGGTGGCCCTCACGCCGGGGCATGCGTTCGCCGTGGAGCCCCAGCGCACGCCGCAGGCCGGGCGCACGCCGGCCGCGCGACCCGCCACGCCGGGCTCCGCGGCGGATGCCGTCAGGCTCGGGCTCGCGTCTGTTTCTGTGCCGCTGCTGGAGGAAGCTCTGCGGATCGTGCGCGATATCGCGCGACTCGGCCCGTGAGCCAGGTCGTCGCCGCCACCGTGAGGCCGAGGGCGAGGATGATCCACGTCGCCGTGCGGAGGGTGGACGTGAGGGCGTCGTAGACGGTGCCCGCCGCGGCACGGGAGACATGGGGCGGGAGGTCGGCGAGTGTCAGGGCGCGGCCCACTGCCGTCGCCAGGGCGAGGAGAGCAGCACCCAGCGCCGTGCCCAGGGCCGTCGCGGTGATCGCGCGGCGGCGGTGTACCGCGAGGAGGATGCCGCCGACGGACAGTGCCAGCGCCGCGATCGGCAGCCAGAAACCCGCGAACTCCAGCATGCGGAAACCCTTCCGGAGCGTGGCCACTTCCCGGCCCTCGAGAACCGTGATCTCGGTGTGGGTAACGGGGATACGGTGCGCCAGCGGTACGCGGTCGTCGGCCAGCCGGTCCTTGAGCTGCTGCGTGACCGGTGCGAGGTCGAGCGTGACCGCGTCGTCGCGTTCGCCGCGCAGGGCCCGAAGGACGGCGTCGTGCGCGGCACGGTTCGCGGTGTCCCAGGCGGCGCGGAAGGCCGGCGTACCGGTGAAGGACCGCACCGCCTCGCGCACGAACCGCCGGACCTCGCCCTCGAGCGGCCCGGCCTCGATCTTGGTCATGATCCCGTCGGTGACGGTGTCCGTGACCGCCCCGCGCACCTCGGACCCGGTCGCGAGCGGCCCCATCGTGGCGACGTACCGCCGGGTGTCGCCGATCTCGTACTTCGCCCACACCGAGAGCCCGCCGAGCGGCACGAGGAGACAGCCGAGGGCGATCAGTACCGCCGAGATGACTTTCCGAACACCGACTTTGCGCACAGCTCAAGAAAGAACCCCGGCCGTGCCCCGAAGCCTTCGGGGCACGGCCGGGGTGACTGCATCCGGACGTGGATTGCGTTCTTCCGGGGGACACCAGCCCCCTGGGACTTCTGGGACTTCTGGCACATCTGGGGGCTTGGGACTTCTGAGGCTTCTGCGACTACTTGCGGTTGTACAGCCGCATCGTCACCGGCCCGAGCACCGCCACGAACACCGCCGCCCAGCCCAGCGTCCACGCGATCTCCTCGGTCGGCCAGGAGCCGGCCATCAGATCGCGGACCGCCGAGGAGACGTGGGTGATCGGGTTGTTGTTGACGAAGGCCTGCAGCCAGCCCGGCATCGTCTCGGGGCGGACGAAGATGTCGCTCAGGAACGTCAGCGGGAACAGCACCATCATGCTGACGCTCATCACGCCCTTCTCCGTGCGCATCAGCAGACCGACCATCGTCCACACCCACGAGAAGGCGAAGCAGAAGATGATCAGCAGCACCACGCCCGCCACGACGCCGGAGAAGCCGCCGTCCGGGCGGAAGCCCATGATCAGGCCGACGGTCAGCATCACGATCGACGCGAGCGTGTAGCGCACGGCGTCACCGAGCAGATAGCCGACCATGGTCGACGGCCGCCAGATCGGCAGGGAACGGAAGCGGTCGAAGACGCCCTTCTCGATGTCGATGTTGACCGCGAGGCCCGTATACATCGTGATCATGGTCACGGACATCACGAGGATGCCGGGCAGCAGATACTGGATGTACTCGCTGGGGGAGCCGGCCAGGGCGCCACCGAACAGGTACGTGTACATCAGCACCATCATGATCGGGAACGCCGTCACGTCGAACAGCTGCTCCGGTACGTGCTTGATCTTGAGCATCGCCCGCCAGCCGAACGTCAGCGAGGTCTGCAGCGCGTTCGGCCGCGGCGGCCGCTCCCGGGCGACGAGCAGTTCGGCCAGGCTCTCGGTGCGGACCGGGGCGAGTTCCGTGCTCTCGGTGGTCTGGGTCGCGGTGCTCATGCCGTGGCCTCCTTCGTCTGTGCCTCGGTCGTCCGGTCGTGGTCGGTCGGGCTGCCGGTGAGGGCCAGGAACACCTCGTCCAGGCTCGGCTGTCCCAGCGAGAAGTTGTCGACGATGATGCCCGCGCGGGCCAGTTCGGCGAGGGCCCGGGAGGCCTTCTCGGAGGGGCCGACGCCGTTCGCCCCGCCGTTGCCGCCGACCCGGGCCGTCAGGGCCACCGGGTCGGGTTCCAGTTGTACCTCCGCGTCGAGTGCCTGCCTGAGCAGGAGTTCGGCGTCGGGGCGCTGGTCTGCGTCCCGCAGCCGTACGTGCACGGCGCCCGCGCCGACCGAGGCCTTCAGCTCGCCCTTGGTGCCCTCGGCGATGACCTTGCCCTTGTCGATGACGGCGATCCGGGACGCCAGCTGATCGGCCTCGTCGAGGTACTGCGTCGTCAGCAGCACCGTCGTGCCCTGGGCTACAACCGCTCGTACGATCTCCCAGACCTGGTTGCGGCTGCGCGGGTCCAGGCCCGTCGTCGGCTCATCCAGGAACAGCAGGTCCGGGGTGTTGAGGATCGACGCGGCGATGTCGATACGGCGCCGCATGCCGCCGGAGTAATTCTTCACCTGGCGGCCCGCGGCCTCCGACAGGCCGAAGGCGGCGAGGAGTTGGGCCGCTCGGTCGTACGAGGCCTTCTTGCTGTGGCCGGTCAGACGGGCCAGCAGTACGAGGTTCTCGGTGCCGGTGAGGTCCTCGTCCACCGAGGCGTACTGCCCGGTGAGGCTGACCCGGCTGCGCACCGCGTCCGCCTCCCGTACGACGTCGTGGCCGAAGACGTGGGCCTCGCCGCCGTCGGGGCGGAGCAGGGTCGCCAGCATCCGCACCGTGGTCGTCTTGCCCGCGCCGTTCGGACCGAGCAGGCCGTACACCGTGCCCCTCTCGATGCGCAGGTCGACGCCGTCCACGGCACGGTTGTCGCCGAAGGTCTTCACCAGGCCGGCGGTCTCGATGGCCGGCCCTCCCCCGGCAAGGTGGTCGCTTTTCATGTCCGCCCCATCCAGTCCTCTACGAGTGCTGAGCTGTCGTTGAGATGTAGACCCCCACCGGGCAGCAAACTCATCGTAGATTTCGGCACTGGATCCGTCGTGGGCTTTTTGTCCTAGTCCCGCAGAACTCATGCCGTGAAGGTGGCGGGCGTATAGGTCAGATCTTGTCCTTGTCTCTTCTCGTGATTCTTATGCTTCTCGTGCTTCTCGTCGGTCTCCGGTCAGTCCTCCATCGTGTAGAAGCGGTAGAACACCACCGCGAAGGCGCCCGCCGCCACCGCGAACGCCACGGCGGCCGACCTCAGGACGCTCGAACCGGTGAGGCCGTGCAGGAACCCGACCGCGACGCCGGCGAAGCCCGCCCACGCGGCGGCGCGCAGTTCGCGCGGCAGGTGCGTGCCGAGCAGACGCAGCCCGAGGTACGCGGCCACGAAGGCGACCGCGGACACGACGCCCAGCAGGACGTTCCAGCCGGTGATCGGCCCTGCGTCGCGTCCGATGGCGGCGGCCCACAGGCCGAAGACGATCCCCCCGAGTACGGGGGCGGTGAGCTTTGATGCGACCCGTGCGGGGCTGCCGTACCACCGAGCGGCACGTGGCGCTGCGTGAGCCATGACCCCACTCCTCTCTCCTCGCCCCTGCCTCCAGAGCACACCTGGTGGGCGGGGCGGGCAAGTGGAGAGGGAGGGACCGCGGTCGCCCGGATGCCGTAGGCCGTTCTCAGGGGAGCGGGGCTGTGACATATGCGGCTTCGCCGCGCGGGTGCGACCAGCCACAACTCCGGTAGGCGCCACCCACCGGAGGCAGGGGGTCTGGGGGCGCAACCCTCAGTTTCGGGCAGGGGCGGGCCTGGGAAAAGAAAACCCGGCGCTCACCACCCCGTGTGGAACAGGTGGTTGATCGCCAGCGCCACCGTCACCTGGGCGACAAGCCACCCCCGCTGACCGCCCCGCGGCAGGAGCGCCGTCGCAGGCAGCAGCCAAAAGGCGAAGGGAAGCCAAATACGTTCCGTCTCCGCTTTGCTCATGCCGGAGAAGTCGGCGACAAGCACCATGAGGAGACCGGCGAGGACGAGACCGACAAGCCGGTCGGTGGAGGTCGGAGCGCCGCCACGCAGGCGGCGGAAAGCGGCCGGCGCAGTGGCTGACGCGCGGCGCAGGCCCGCCACCCCCGCCAGTCCCACGAGTAGCACCGTGCACGCGAGGTTGCCCCACACGAAGTACCAGTACGGACGGATGGCACCCGCACCCTGGTAGTACCGCTCGACCAACAGGTGATACGCCTCCCACCAGTTGAAGCCCGCGAGTGTGAAGGCGACCGGCACGACGGCCGCACCCGCCAGCAGTGGGAGGAGAAGCGTGCGCGGCCACTGTCGCCAGGTCAGCAGCAGCACGGCGACGGCGATGATCGAGAACAGGGTCAGCCCGTACGACAGATAGCCGGTGAACCCCAGCAGCACCCCGGAACCGAACCCGCAACCGAAGGCGGGAACCCTGCGCCCACCGGTCGCCGCCAGCGCCAGCAACGCCACTGCCCACGCCGCCACCGCCGCGAAGTAACCGTCCGCCGAGGCCCCCACCCAGACCGCCGCAGGAGCCAGGGCGACGAACGGCGCGGCCCGCCGGGCCAGCGTCTCGTCGGCGAGGGCTCGTACGGCGATGAGCACTGCCACGGCGGCGGAAGCGCCGACCGTGATGCAGAAGACGCCCGCCCAGCCCCCGCCACCGAGGCCGATCCGGTCCAGCCAGACGAAGGTGAGCGTCGCGGCCGGTGGATGGCCGGCGATGTGCGGGGGCCAGTGGTCGGGCGAGTCGATCAGGATGTGCTGGGTGAAGCCGCGCAGGGTCGCCCCGATGTCGTCGAAGCGGTCGATGACCGTCAGGTACTCGTAGCGGGTGGTGAGCCGCCGCTCGATGCCGTAGTGCCAGCCGTCGATCAGCGCGAGCGACCACGTCCAGGCCATGGCGACGAACCAGGTCACCGGCACGAGCACCCGCCACGGCAGCCGGGCCGCGAGACCGGGGCCGTACGCGATCACCGCCACGGCCACCGTGATCGCGGCCGGAGTACCGGGCCCCACCTGCGGCGACCACCAGGCGTACAGCGGCGCCCAGGCGAGGTGCAGGGAGCCGTCGGAGTTCTCGATGGCGTGGCCGACGACGGCGGCCGTGGCGAAGAGGAGCACCGCGGCCCCGGCGGCGTACAGGTCAGGGCGAAGGCCCCGGCGGGAGCCACGGCCGACGTCCTGCCCGACGTCTTGGCCGGTGTCCAGGCCGATTTCCTGGCGGGGGTCATCACGAAGGCCGTCGCGCTGGTCCTGGTTCCGCTTCTGGCCAGGGCCCCGGAGAAGGTCACGGTTCACAGCGGAAACGCTAGGGCCGAGGCCACCACTTGGCGCCCCGGCCAGCACGAACGTCAGCCTTTCGTCATGAGTCGATCCCCCCTCGGCCCGCCCGCACCGGCCTACCGTCGGGGCATGAGCGAACGGCTCCCCACCTCCCCCGCCTTCTGGCGCAGCCCCCTGCGCGGCCCTCGGCTCACCTCGCTGCTCGGTGTCGTGCTGCTCGCCGGGGTCACCCTCCTTTTCGTTACGGGCCTCGTGTCGTACGCCGCGTACAACCCGAACCTCTCGCCCGTGAACGACAAGACCCCGGACAAGGGCCTCCTCGGCTTCTACCTCTTCGCCTGGCCCACCGACCCGCCCTGGCTGTACCGCCTCAACCAGGGCACGCACGTCACGCTCGGCATCGCCCTGATCCCCGTACTCCTCGCCAAGCTGTGGTCGGTCGTGCCGAAGCTCTTCGAGCTGCCGCCCGCGCGCTCGCTCGGGCACGCGCTGGAACGGCTCTCGCTGCTCGTGCTGGTCGCAAGCGCGCTGTTCGAGTTCGTGACAGGAGTGCTGAACGTCCAGCTCGACTACGTCTTCCCCGGCTCCTTCTACCCCCTGCACTTCTACGGCGCCTGGGTGTTCTTCGCCGCCTTCGTCGCGCACACGGCGCTGAAGACGCCGACGGTGTTGCGCAACATCCGACGCGAACGGGGCAAAGGGGAAGGGGAAGGAGAAATAGGTGAGTTGGTGTCGCCCCGGCCCGACCCGCCCACCGTCTCCCGGCGCGGCGCGCTCCAAATCGTCGGCGGTTCTTCGCTGTTCCTGCTCGCCACGACCGCGGGCCAGAACTTCGACGGGCCGCTGCGCCAGACGGCGGTTCTCGCGCCGCACGGCGGCTCGGAGCCGGGCTCGGGACCCGGCGGCTTCCAGATCAACAAGACGGCCGCGGCCGTGGGGATCCGGACGGATGAGACGAGTGACGAGGCGTGGCGGCTCGTCGTCGAAGGGCGCCGCACGGTTCGTCTCAGCCGGGAGCAGCTCCATGAACTGCCCCTCTACAGCGCCGCGTTGCCCATCGCCTGCGTGGAGGGCTGGTCGACGGGCAACCAGTGGTGGCGGGGCGTACGGCTGCGGGATCTGTCGGAGTTGGCGGGGTACGACCAGGGCCAGGAGCCCGATCTGTTCGTGGAGTCCCTTCAGCGGCGGGGTGCCTTCCGGCGGGCCGCCCTGCGCGACAACCAGGTCCGCGACCCGCGCTCGCTGCTCGCCCTGTACGTCAACGGCGAGCCGCTGACCCCCGACCACGGCTACCCGGCGCGCATCATCGTCCCCGCCGCGCCCGGAGTGCTGAACACCAAGTGGGTATCCCGGCTGACGTTCGGAGACCTGTGATGCACGGACGAATGCACGGAAGAATGACGGGCGTACGGAACCGGTGGCGCCGCTGGTACGGCGAGAGCCCCTTCCAACTCCTGCTCCTCGCCTGCTCGTTCGCGCTCGTTGCGTATGCCGGCGTACAGCTGCTCGCGGGGGACTGGTGGGGCGTACTGATGTGGATGGTCGGGGCGGCGCTGCTGCATGACCTCGTGCTGCTGCCGTTGTGCGCCGCTGCCGACCGGGTCGTCCGGGCGGTGCTCGGTACGGTCGGGCGCCGGGAGTGGCTGATGTTCGTCCGTGTCCCGTCGGCCCTGTCCGGACTGCTCCTGCTGGTGTGGTTCCCGCTGATCAGCGGGCGGGTCGAGCGGCGTTACGAGGCGTCGACCGGCTCGTCCGGCGAGGGGTTCCTGGCCCGCTGGCTGCTGATGACGGCCGTGCTGTTCGGGGTGTCGGCGCTGTGGATGCTGATCCGTTCGGTGCGGGCGCGGCGCAGGGCCACGAAGCAGCGGCCGTCCGCCGTCCACTGACCGTCCGTACGCCAGCCGAGCCGGCGTGCGCGCTTCAGCAGGGCGCGGCTGCCGAGCCGGGCCCAGGGGAATGGGGCTCCGGCGGCTCCCTGGGTGTCGGTGACATGGACCTGGACCTGCTCGTCGACGTCCACGGGTGCTGTCTCGGCGATCAACAGGCCGCCCGGGGCGAGGAGTTGGGCGATCCGGCGCAGCAGGGCGTCCGGGTCGCCGCCGATCCCGATGTTCCCGTCGATGAGCAGCGCCGTGTTCCAGCGGCCCTCCCCCGGCACCGGTTCGAACACCGACCGGCGCAGCGCCTGTCCGCCGAGCTCCACGGTGTGGTTGACGGCTGCCTCGCTGACGTCGATCCCGAGCACGGTCCGGCCCTGAAAGGCGAGGGCCGCGACCAGCCGCCCCGGTCCGCAGCCCACATCCAGTACGGCCCCTTCGCACTGCCGCAGCGCGGACAGATCGGCGGCGTCGGCCCGCGCACACCACCGCTCGATCTCCAGCGGGAGCAGCCAGCCGTCGGTGCGGCGCAGGAAGAGCGGGCCGCGCCCGTTGCGGAGGGCGTCCGCGTAAGGGTCGATGCACCACGCCGTCGCCGTACCCGCCGCGCTCGCAGTACTCGCCGCCCTCATCGCCCCACAACCGATCGCTCGACGACGGATCGCTCGACTTCCGATCGCCGCACGCCCGCCGCCAGCCGGTCGAACTCCGCCGCGAACCGGCCGCCCTGCCCCTGGGCCATGACCTGCTCGGCGACCAGCCAGGCGTCGTACGCCGTGTCGACGTCCCGCAGCCGCGGCAGATCGCGTACGCGCAGTCCGGCGGCGGTGAGCCGGGCCCGCTGCACAGCGCCTGTCGTGGGCGTCGACATCGGTACGCCACGCAGCAGCGCGGGGTCCGGTTCGGCGAGCCCCAGCGCCCAGAAGCCGCCGTCCTCCGCGGGCCCGAACCAGGCGTCGCAGTCCATGAAGTCGGCCCCGAACGCGAGGAGTTCGGCGGTCACCTGGGGGGTGTCCATGCCGATGAGCAGCGTCGGTCCCGCACAGTCCGCGAACGCCGCGGCCAGCCGCTCGTCGAGCCCGCCCGCGCACTGCGGGACCACCTCGACGCCGGGCGGCAGCCACGGTCCCGGCTCCCCGTCGAGCACCAGGACCCGCCGGTCCGCGGGCGTCGCGAGCACCGCGCTCAAGGTGTCGGCCAGCGCGGCCTCCGCGAGCGCCGCCGCCTCCTCGGGCGTGAACGGCGGGGTGAGCCGGGTCTTCACACGTCCGGGTCGCGGTTCTTTCGCGATGACGAGCAGGGTGGTCATCGGTGGGCTCCTCCTTGGAAGGGTCCTTGGGCGGTTCCCCGGCCGGGGCCTTCGGCGGCTGGGTGGCTGGCGGCGTACGCCGGCTCCGTCAGCACCCGGCGCATGTCCCGCACCGCGTGCCAGGTTCCGCGCCAGGTGCCGGTGACCTTGGAGGTGCCGGTGCGCGGCAGATACGGGACGTCGTGCTCGGCGATGCGCCAGCCGGCGTCGGCGGCGCGGACGACCATCTGCAGGGGATAGCCGCTGCGGCGGTCCGTGAGGCCGAGGCCGAGCAGGTCCTCGCGGCGGGCGGCGCGCAGGGGGCCGAGGTCGTGCAGGCGTACGCCGGTGCGGCGGCGGAGCATCCGGGACAGCGCGAGATTGCCCGCGCGGGCGTGCGCCGGCCAGGCGCCACGGCCCTGCGGGCGCCGCCGCCCGAGCACCAGGTCGGCCTGCCCGTCACGGATCTCGCGTACGAAGGGCACGAGCAGGGACGGATCGAGCGAGGCGTCGCAGTCGCAGAAGCAGACGATGTCCGCGGTGGCGGCGAGCAGCCCCGCGTGACAGGCCGCCCCGAAGCCGCGCCGCTCCTCGTGGACGACGGTTGCGCCGAGGTCGCGGGCCACGTCGGCGGAGCCGTCGGTGGAACCGTTGTCCACGACGAGCGCGCGCCAGCCCCCGGGGATGAGGGCCAGCACCCAGGGGAGCGCGGCGGCTTCGTTCAGGCACGGGAGGACGACATCGACGTCGGGTTTCGTGGTGGGATTGGAATACACGGTTTTCACAGTACGAACGCGAAGCGGGCATTCCAGGCAGCGGCTCCTTACGAAACACGGACGTCGGTCCGCCGCCTCGCAGTCCGCCCGTATTCCGTACGGATTCCTGTCCTCATCTCCTTACGAATCAAGGACGCCCGCGGTCTCCTGGCCCCGGACGCAGGACAGCCGCGCGCCTCTGGTGCGACCCTGGCGACATGCACCAGCTGCAGCCGTACGACAGCACCTCCGGCACCCGCGTCCTCGTCGTCGACGACGACCCCACCGTCGCCGAGATCGTCTCGGGCTACCTCGACCGCGCCGGATACGTCGTGGACCGGGCGGTCGACGGCCCCGCCGCGCTCGCGCAGGCCACCGCCAACTGGCCCGACCTGGTCGTACTGGACCTGATGCTGCCCGGCATGGACGGCCTGGAGGTGTGCCGCCGGATGCGCGGGCGGGGGCCCGTACCCGTGATCATGCTGACCGCCCGCGGCGACGAGGACGACCGGATCCTCGGCCTGGAGGTGGGCGCCGACGACTACGTCACCAAGCCGTTCAGCCCTCGCGAGCTGGTCCTGCGCGTCGAGTCCGTACTGCGCCGCAGCCGGCCCTCCGCCGAGCCGCGCGGGCTGCTGCGCGCGGCCGGCATCGGTGTGGACCCGGAGGGCCGCCGCGCCACCAAGGACGGTACGGAACTCGCCCTCACCGTCCGCGAGTTCGACCTCCTAGCCTTCTTCCTGCGGAACCCCGGACACGCGTACAGCCGTGAGGAGCTGATGCGCGAGGTCTGGGGCTGGGACTTCGGCGACCTCTCCACGGTCACCGTCCACGTCCGCCGCCTCCGCGCCAAGATCGAGACCGACCCGGCGCGGCCCGCGCTGATCCAGACGGTGTGGGGGGTGGGGTACCGCTTCGACACGGCCGGTGCTGACGCGGCCGGTGTTTCCGACGGAGGGGAGGACTGATGATCGCCATGGAGGAAATACCCCCCATGCAGGACATACTCCTCATCGCCTTCTTCGCCTTCCTCGGAGCGGCGGCCGCCGGGCTGTTCGGGGCGCTCACGCTGTGGTTCGTCCGGCGGCGGTCCCTGACCGTCTCGCTGGGCGTGGTCACCGCCGTCGCCGTGACCGCGATGCTCGCCGGAACACTGGCGGTGGCGCAGGCGATGTTCCTGAACGATCACGACCTCACCGTTGTGACGACGGTCGTCGCGATGGCGGCCGTGGTCTCCCTGGCGACGGCGATGTTCCTGGGCCGCTGGGTGGTCGCCCGCAGCCGGGCGCTCACGCTCGCCGCCCGCTCCTTCGGCGACGGCGGTGACTTCGCCGCGCCCGCAGGGCACACGACCGCCGAACTCGACGCGCTGAGCCGGGAGTTGGCGGCCACCAGCGCGAAGCTCCACGAGTCCCGGGACCGCGAACGCGCCCTGGAGACCTCCCGGCGCGAACTCGTCGCCTGGATCTCGCACGACCTGCGCACCCCGCTGGCCGGACTGCGCGCGATGTCGGAGGCGCTGGAGGACGGGGTCGCGGCGGAGCCGGAACGCTATCTGCGGCAGATCCGTACGGAGGTCGAGCGGCTCAACGACATGGTCGGCGACCTCTTCGAACTCTCCCGCATCCATGCGGGCGCGCTGGCGCTGAGCCCTTCACGGATGTCGGTGTACGACCTCGTCGGGGACGCGCTCGCGGGGGCGCACGCGCTTGCCCGTGAGCATGGCGTGCGGCTGGTGGGGGCCGGGATCGATCCGGTGCCGGTGGAGGTCGACGGCAAGGAGATGAGTCGCGTACTCGGGAACCTGCTGGTCAACGCGATTCGGCGGACGCCGTCGGATGGGACGGTGGCCGTTTCCGCGCACCGGTCGCCGGAGGGGGTTGTGCTGTCGGTGACGGATGGGTGTGGGGGGATTCCTGAGGAGGATCTGCCGCGCGTCTTCGATACGGGGTGGCGGGGGACCCATGCGCGGACGCCTCCGGCGGGGGCGGGGCTTGGTCTCGCGATCGTGCGCGGGATCGTTGAGGCCCACCAGGGCCGGGCGATCGTACGAAATGTGTCGGGGGGCTGTCGTTTCGAGGTGACGTTGCCGACCGTCGAGGCGTAAGAATGCGGGGCGTTCGTAGGCAGTGGGCCCGTCGCGTTGTGGCTGGTCGCTCCCCCCATGGCGGCGGAGCCGCGCATTGATACAGCCCCGCGCCCCTCACGGGGCGCGGGGAACCGGCATCTCGCCCGCGTGCTCAGCAGTCGCCGGAGCTCGTCTCCGCCTCGCGGAACACGGGGCTCTCGCCGTACGTGTTGTCGGGGTCGATGCCGGTCATCGTCACGTCGTTGACGTACCAGATGTAGTGACCGTAGTAGCGGTCACCGAAGTTGAGCTAGTAGTAGCCGTGCGACTTGACCATGTGCGCCCGGTGGGTGAGCCAGCCCTTCTTGTGCGGGCCGATCCACAGGCTCTCGGTGTGCGTCTCGGTGTGGGACTTCTCCCAGGTCTTCCCGGTGGCGCTGCTGAACCCGGCGGTGAAGGCCTCGAAGGCCCCGCCGAACTCTATGGTCTGGGTCGTCGAGGTGCCGGTCGTCGTGGTGTCCGACCACGTCTTGGATATGTTCTGGTTGACGCTCGTGCAGTTGTACGCGTCGGAGGTGACCCGCTGCTCCGGGCCGAGGTACTTCTCGACCGACTCGACGTGGAACTCGCACCGGTCCGTGCCGTTGTTGCACTGCTCGAGGAGCTGCGCGACGGTCGGCTGCTCCTCGTGGTCGGCCATGGCGGTGCCGGGGGTGGCCACGACGAGGGCGGCCAGGGTGATCGCGGAACCCAGGGCGGCCGCGACTTTTTGCCGTACGGAAGACATGCTGCTGTGCTCCCTGTGGGGGTGGAAAACAAAGGAGGCAGCCCCGAGCGGAGGCCGCGGCCCCAGTGAAGCGAGCGTGGATCCGGAACCGCTCCGTACGGGATAAGGATTTGATGAAGGTTGCGGCGCGACGTGGACTTCGGCGGTCAGGCCGCGGACAGCCGGTAGCCCACACCGCGAACGGTACGGATGAGTGACTGGTCCTGGTCGCCCAGCTTGCGGCGCAGGTAGTAGACGCAGGTGTCCACGATGCCTGAGCTCTCGTCCCGGTGGTTCCAGACGCGCTCCTGTATCTGGGAGCGGGTCAGCACCCGGCCGGAGTTCTCCAACAAATAGCGCAGCAGGGCGAATTCGGTGGGGGTGAGCCGGACCGGGCGCCCGGCCGCCCACACTTGGTGTGCGTCGGGATCGAGTTGCACATGACCGACGCTCAGGCAGCGGCCCCGCGTGGGCGGTTCGGCAGTGCGGCGCAGCAGGGCGCGGATGCGGGCCGCCACCTCCTTCAGCTCGAACGGCTTCGTGACGAAGTCGTCGCCGCCCACGTCCAGTCCGTGCACCCGGTCGTCGACCCCGCTGCGTCCGGAGAGGAACAGCACGGGCATGGTGAGGTCCCGTTCGCGCAGGGTCCGGCAGACCTCGAAGCCGTCGAGGTCGGGGAGGTTGACGTCGAGCAGGACGAGGTCGGGGGTGCGCCGTGTGACGAGACGCAGGGCTTGGTGGCCGGTGGCTGCGCAGGTCACCTCGAAGCCGAGGAATTCCAGGGCCATGGTGAGCACGTCGCGGACGCCGACGTCGTCCTCCACCACGAGGAGACGGGTGGCGGGGGCGGCGCCCGAGGGGGCGGCAGGCGAGGAAACAGCGGTTGTGGGGGAGTTGGGGACAGGCTTGGTCATGTCCTGTTCCTTTGCTGACTTTTTGAGACCTCAAAGCTTCACAGGAGCACCCATGGTCACACGTACCCGTAGGTAGGGTGAGGGACTTCGTCCGCTTGCTCGAACCCCAGGGATCCTCCCTCTGGCCCCGCTTTGCACGCGCAGCGGTTACGGTGCTGACGTGCTGATCGATGGAGTGATCGAGGGAGAGGGGGCGGGAACGATGCCTGGGACCGTGCTGCTGCTAGCGGCTTCACCGGTGGGCAAGGGGTCCCTGGTGGACGCGGCGTCGGTGCTCCCCGTGCTCGCGGCCGTCTCGCCCGCGGTGCTCTCCGGCACGGACACCGCCAACGTCGTCGAACTCGCCGACCCCCTGGAGCCCCAGGCCGTCCTGACCCGCCTGCGCGCCGCCGCGACGGCCCCCGGTCCGCTGACGGTCTTCGTCACCGGCCAGCTCCAACTCGACCGCCGCCAACGGCTTCCGCACCTGGCCCTGGCCCGTACGACCCCGTCGACCGTCCGCTACACCGGCTTTCCCTGGCACTGGATCCGTGAGGAGCTGCGGCTGCGCGCGCCCGGCGGTACGACGGTGTTCGTCGACCTGCACGCCGACGCGGAGACCTGGCAGCACCTGGCCACGCAGCCGCTCGCCGTCGGTCCAGGGGCCCGGCTGTACGGACGGATCGCTCCGCCCCCGCCCCGGCGGACGCTCGCGATGCCGACGTACATGAAGTCCGTCGCGACGATCCTGCGCAGCGGTCACCGTCCGGAGCCGGGCCAGTTGCACCAGCAGGCGCTGGCGCGGGTGGCGGGGGAGGAACCGGAGGCGGTTCGGCGGGACCTCGTGCTGACGGTGGACTCACCCACCCCCGCTGTTCCCGCGCCGTTCGCGGCAGCGGCGCCGACCGTTCACGCTGCCTCACCGTGGGAGGCGCCGGCGCCGTTCGTCCCCGACGGCTTGCGGTCGGAGGCACCCGCATCTCTTGCCTCCGCTGCCTCGCGGTCGGAGCCGCCCGCGCCCCTTGCCCCTGCTGCCTCACCGCCAAAGGTGCCCGCGCCGTTCGTGTCCGCCGACGCACCGCCAGAGACGGTGCCTGCGCCGTTCATCGCTGGCGCCGCACCGCCGGAGGCGCCCGCCCCGTTCGTCCCTGCCGCCTCCCTGCCGGAGGCGCCCGTACCCTCCGCCGCCTCCGAACCCTTCGACTCCCACGCCGAGATCGCCTCCGCCGTGGAGGCCGGGCGGCACGGTGACGCCGACGGGTTGGCCGCCCGTTGGGAGGAGGACGCGTTGCGTACGTATGGGCCCGGGTCGGACGAGGTTGTGCACTGGATGGAAGTACGGGCCGATCTGGCCATGTTTGCCGGGGACGCTGTGCGCAGTTGCCGGACCTGGCTGGCTGTGGCCGATGCCCGGCTCGGTGCGGGGCAGTCCCCGGACGCGCCTGGTGTCGAGGCGGCCGTTGACCGGGCTCATCACCAGTGGGGGCGTATCGCTGACGCGGGCCCGGCCCGTGAACTGGGCTCCGCCCTGGCCGAGTTGCGTCGCCGCGTGCCGGGGCGGCGCGAGGGCGCGCTCCGGCATGTCCACCAGCGCTTGGAGCAACTCCGGGCTGGTCAGCGGGTGGGCTGAGCTTCACGAGGGTTGCTTTTCCCAGCCCCGCCCCTTCCCGGCTGTATCAATTTGCGGCTCCGCCGCGTGGGGGGCTGCGCCCCCAGGCCCCCCGCCACGGGGTGGGGGTGACACGGTGTGTCGCGGCTGCAGGCCCGTCGTGGCGGGTCGCGCAGTTCCCCGCGCCCCTATGGGGCGCCCCTTGACGGGGCGCGTCAGCGCCCAGCGTCCCTCAGGGCCGCCGCCGTGGCGAACTCCCGCACCCCCTCCTCGAATCCGACCTCCGGCTTCCAGCCCAACTCCCCCCGCACCCGCGCCGAATCCGCCGTGATGTGCCGTACGTCGCCCAGCCGGTACTCCCCGGTGACGACGGGCGCGGGCCCGCCGTGGGCGGTGGCCAGTGCGGCGGCCAACTCGCCCACGGTGTGCGGATCTCCGCTGCCGACGTTGTACGCCCTGAACGGGGCCGCGTCCGAAAGGGCCTCCAGGGCCAGCACATTGGCGGAGGCCACATCACGCACGTGCACGAAGTCCCGCCGCTGGCCCCCGTCCTCGAAGACGCGAGGGGACTCCCCGCGTGCCAGCGCGGACCGGAAGAAGGAAGCGACCCCGGCGTACGGAGTGTCACGCGGCATCCCCGGCCCGTACACGTTGTGGTACCGAAGCGAAACAGTCCGAGCGCCCACCGCGCGAGCCCAGGAGGCGGCCAGATGCTCCTGGGCGAGCTTGGTCGTGGCGTACACGTTCCGGGGATCGACGGGAGCGTCCTCACCTACGAGCCCCGGCGCCAACTCATCCCCACACACAGGGCAGTTGGGCTCGAACCGTCCCGCATCCAGATCGGCGACGTCCCGAGGCCCCGGCCGCACCACCCCATGCCGCCCGCACTCGTACCGCCCCTCCCCGTAAACGACCATCGACCCGGCGAGCACCAGCCCCCGCACCCGCGCATCCGCCATGGCGGACAACAACACAGCGGTCCCGAGATCATTACTGCTCACGTACGCGGCCGCGTCCTCGAACCCCTTCCCCAGCCCCACCATCGCCGCCTGATGACACACGGCGTCCACCCCGTCGAGCGCCCGCTCGACACCTCCCCGGTCCCGCACATCGCCCCCGGACACGAGGTCGTAGACGACCCCCTCATGCCCCCGCGCCCGAAGCGCCGCCACAACCGCCGACCCGATGAACCCGGCTCCGCCGGTGACCAGTACTCGCATACGGAAACGCTAGTCCCGAGCTCCACCGAACGGCGCTTCCGCGCCCAGCACGTCACGACACCGTAAGAAGGGCGCCAAGACCTCGGACTCAGCCGTCCCTCCAGAGCGGGGCAAAACGGCATACAGGTTGAAAGAGTGGTGAATAGCCCATCATCCTTGGCGCCATGAACTGGGGGTGACGATGCGCACCCTCGCCGTGCGACGGCCGGGGTTTCGCAGGGCGCGGACGCCGGTGCCGCGGAGCCAGAACCCAGCGCCGCGTCCGAGGACCGGCCCCATCTCGCCGTCGCGCAGCTCCAGCCGCACCCGCCCGCGGGTGACGACACCGAACGCGTCGTCGTACCACTCCGCCGCGACCACCGCGACACGCGCGCCACCGCGCAGCGCGAGCGTCCACACCGGGACTACTCCGTGCCGTCCGCCGGCAGGCGCTCCGGCAGCCCGAGCCGCGGGAACTGGTCGTCATGGAACGTGACGATCTCGGTGATCGCCCCGCCGGTGACGCGCAGGACGTCGATCGTCAGTGGCAGGTACGCGCCCTCCTGCTTCTGCCAGAGGTAGAAGGCGACGGCGGGCTGCCGGTTCACGGAGGTGGGGACGGGGCGCAGGCCCTTCATGCCCTCGAAGCCGCCCTCGACCCAGTCGTTCACCACCGCGTCGCGGCCGACGTACAGGCCCGGCGTGGGCGGCATCGAGGAGCGGACGTCGTCCCGCAGCATCGAGGCCAGCGCCGGGATGTCCGTGGCCACGCTGGCGTCGGTATAGCGGCGCACCAGCTCGCGCGTCCCGGCGTCCTGTTGGCCGCCGGTCCAGTCCTGCCGCTCGGCGGGCAGGTGCTCCCGCATGCCGGCGCGGGCCCGCTGCAGCGCGCTGTTCACGGAGTTGACGGAGCTCCCGAGGACCTCCGCGACGTCCTTCGCCGGCCAGCCCAGCACGTCCCGCAGGATCAGCACGGCCCGGGGGCGCGGCGCGAGGTGCTGGACTGCGACCAGGTACGCCAGCTCGATCGTCTCCCGCGCGACGGCGACGGTCTCCGGCTCGTCCGCGTCGCCCGCGGGCAGCTCGTCGAGCAGCCGGTCCGGGTAGGGCTGCAGCCACAGCACCTCGCCGCCGGTCGCAGGCTCCGGGCGGCACTTGGCGAGCAGGTCCAGGCAGGCGTTTGTGGCGATCCGGTACAGCCAGGCCCGGAACGTCGACCGCCCCTCGAAGGTCTCCCGCCGCCGCCAGGCACGCAGGAACGTCTCCTGCACGGTGTCCTCGGCGTCCTCGAACGACCCGAGCATCCGGTAGCAGTGCACGTGCAGCTCCCGCCGGTGCCGCTCCGCCAGTCCCGAGAACGCCGGCTCGTCGACCTCGCCCAGACTGCTCACGCCCAGCTCCTCCAGCCGTGTGTCCGCACTCATCACGTCATCCTTACGCCTCGTCGTGTCCCGTCGTAGGTGTGACGGGTGCGGGCGCGAAAACTCATCACTGGGGTCGGTCGGCATGGCTGAGCGTTTCTCATCCTTGGCAGGCCGGGGTCACCGCTCCGCCAGCATCTCCAGCGCGCCCGAGACCAGCGTCCGTACCCCCGGCCCCACCGTCGCCAGGTCAGGCGCGAAGTGTGGGCTGTGGTTGCTCGGGACCGCTGCGAGTTGGTGCATCAGGTCGCCGGCCGCGGATGCGGCGTTCCAGACGTCGGCGGGGGTGCTGGTCACGAACCAGTACGCGTAGGGGAGGTCGCCGTCGGCGAGGACGGGGAAGTCCTCGCTGCCCATCACGGGGCCGAAGTCGAGGATCGTGCCCGCGCCGAAGACCTCGCCGTGGACGGCGGCTACGCGACGGTCGGTTTCCAGGTCGTTCACGGTGACCGGGAAGCTGCTGCCGATCGTGATCGTGGGTTCGCTCGGGCAGCCCGCCGCCGCGCACTCGCCCACCGCGATACGGCGGATCGAGTCGAGCATCCGGTCGCGTACGGCGGCGGACTGCGTACGGAGGTTGAGGGCGATGTGGGCCTCGGACGGGATGATGTTGTGCCGAGTGCCCGCCTCGATCCGGCCGACCGTCAGGACGGCAGACTCCCGGGCCGCCAACTCCCTTGATACGACGGTCTGGAGACGCGTCACGATGTACGCGGCCGTCACCACCGGGTCGACCGTCGCCTCGGGCCGGGACCCGTGGCCGCCCACCCCGTGCACCACGATGTCGACGTCCGTCGCGGCGGACATGATCAGGCCGGGCGAGTGCGCGTACAGCCCGGTCGGACCGGGCGTCGCGTGCTGGGCGAGCAGGACGTCGGGGCGCGGGAAACGTTCGTACAGCCCGTCCCCGACCATCGCCGCCGCTCCCTCGCCGGTCTCCTCGGCGGGCTGGCCCACCACGAGCAGCGTGCCGGACCAGGTGTCCCGCCCCTCGGCGAGCGCGGACGCGGCGCCCGCCAGCCAGGTGACGTGCAGATCGTGCCCGCAGGCGTGCATGACGCCGGGCGCCTGCGAGGTGTACGGCAGCCCGGTCTCCTCCGCGACCGGCAGCGCGTCCATGTCGCCGCGAAGGAGGACGGTCGGGCCGTCGCCGTTGCGCAGCAGGCCCACCACGCCCGTACCGCCGACGCCCTCGGCCGTCTCGTACCCGGCCGCCCGCAGCCGCTCCGCGAGCCGCGACGCCGTGCGGTGCTCGGCGAGGGACAGCTCCGGGTGGCGATGCAGGTCGCGGTAGAAGTCCTCAAGGGCGGGGAGCGGAAGATCCCCGGTGAGGTCCAGCGCGGTGCGGGCGGCGGCAGAGGTCACGAAATGCAGCGTACGGTCATGCCTTCATCTCTGCGCCTTGGCGTCGCACTCGAACCACACGGTCTTGCCGGTACGGCCGCCGCCGCCCGTCAGCGGCTGCCAGCCCCACCGGTCCGTGACCGCCTCGGTGATCAGCAGGCCCCGGCCGCCCTCCGCCAGTTCGTCCACAGCTGTGGACAACGGCGGCGAAGGGCAGGCGTCCGTCACCTCCACCCGCAGCCCCTCCGGCCGCCGCAGCATCAGCAGTGAGCAGCGCCGCCCCGGTACGTGCCGTACGACGTTCGCGATCAGCTCCGTGAGCGCGAGGCCCGCCGCGTCGATCAGTTCGGGCATCTCCCATGCCAGCAGGTACGCCCGGAGAATGCGGCGCAAGTGCCGGGCCGAGTGCTCACCGACGGTGAAGTTGCCGCCATACCTGGCGCCAAGCCCCGCCTCTGGAAGGTCAGTTGCGTGATTCACGTCACCAGAGTGGAGTGATCCGGTTACGCTCGGCTACGGCTGGAACAAAACGATGTGCCGCGTGCACTTGGGAGTTGGCGCCACATGGTCAATATCCGAGACCTCGATCCCTGCGCGAGCCCGCTGGACTACTACGGCGCGGAGCTGCGCCGCTTCCGCGAGGCCGCCGGGCTCAACCAGAAGCAGTTGGGTTCGGCCGTGTTCTGCACGGGGTCCCTGATCGGGCAGATCGAGACGGCGCACAAGGTTCCCACGCGGGAGTTCAGCGAGCGGGTGGATGTGGCCCTTGAGACGGAGGGGGCCTTTTCGCGGTTGGTTGGGCTTGTGCTGCGGTCCCAGTTGCCGAACTGGTTCCAGCCGTACGCGGACATGGAGGCGAGGGCGACTTTTCTCTCCACGTATCAGTGCCAGTTGGTGTACGGGCTTCTGCAGACGAGGGAGTACGCAGCAGCCCTGCTGGGCGTGGACCATCCCGACAAGGTCTGAGGAGATGGTCGTGGCTCGGCTGGACCGGCAACGCATCCTCGAACGCGAGCACCCGCCCGCCCTCTGGGTGGTGATGGACGAGTCGGTGCTCCTCCAGGAGGTGGGAGGCCGGAAGGTCATGCGGAACCAACTGGCCCACTTGTTGAGTTTCCGTACGCGACCGTGGGTGCAGATTCAGGTGCTGCCCTCTTCGGTGGGCCAACACACCGGGATGATGGGCTCGTTCAATCTCCTGCGCTTCGAGGACGACCCGGACCTCTTCTACGCGGAGACGTACGACGTCCCACACATGACCGCCAACCCGCAAGTGATCAGGGAGCGTTCGGTCGGTTACGCTCGCTTGCAGGCCATGGCCCTCTCGCCCGAGGACTCGGCAGAACTGATCGCCCGCGTGATGGAGGAGCGCTATGGAGACCAGCGAGGCACTGACGGCCGCGACGTGGCGTAAGTCCAGCTACAGCGGAACGAGCGGTGGCGATTGCGTCGAGTGCGCCCCTCTCGGCAACGCCGAGTGGCGCAAGTCGACGTACAGCGGATCGAGTGGCGGCGAGTGCGTCGAGGTCGCCGACCTCACCCCCCACATCGCCGTCCGCGACTCCAAGAACCCCGAAGGCGGAGCCTTCACGGTCACCCCAGACGCCTTCTCCGCCTTCGTCACGTCCCTGTAGGCCACGGTCCTCGCCGGCCCCACCCTTCAGCCCGGGCCTGGACCAGGGCGTGTGTCGCCACAATGCTGGCGGGCATGACGGTCGCGCTCGGTTTTTCCCTCCCCGAGGAACTGGTCGCTTCGTTGTCGCGTCACGACGGGGGCGGGGAGTTCGTGTTGCCGGTCGCTCATCGGCTCAGTGGTGTGCGGATGATCGGTGACGAGTACCTGAGTCACCGGAAGATCTTCTCCTCCTGGGATCCCGCCTGGGTTCCGTTCGCATATGACGACTCTGGGAACAGCCTGTTTGTCAGTCGGCGCGACGGCGAGACTCGCCGCCCTCAGAGTGGCGGGTGCGCCGGTGCCGGACCGAGCGTCGTCGTCCCCGGCGCGGTCTGGTGCCCCAGACCGGTTCGGTACGCGTCCAGCGCCGCCTCCACCCGCCCCGTACGCCGGAACAGGTCGCCCAGCATCCGGCACAGGTCGGCCAAGTCGCCCGCCGCGCCCGCCCGTTCGAGGAGGCTGAGCGCGAGTACGTAGTGTTCCTCGGCCGACTCCGTGTCCTGCGCGTCCTCGGCGATGATCCCCAGCAGCCGATGAGCCGCCGCCGAATGCACAGCACCCCGCTCCGAATGCAGATCCCCGAGCACATCGCGAAGCAGCTTCGCCGCCTCGGACGACTTTCCCTGCCGGTGCAGGACGTCCGCCAGTTCCACCACCACCTGGCTGGTGTAGAGCGTTGCGCGCTTGGCGGCGAGGATCGCGCGGGCCTCGCGCAACTCGCTCTCAGCGCGGTCGAGTTGGCCGTTCTGGGCGTATACGTAGCCGCGCATCCAGTGGCAGTTGGCGAGTTCCGTACGGATCTGAAGCTGGCGGTAGAACTCCGCCGCCTTCGCCAGGGACGCGTCCGCCTCCGCGGTCCGGCCCTCGGCGAGCAGCGTACGGGCGACCGAGCGGTGCATACGTGCCAGCAGTGCCGGGTCCTGCACCTGCGGAGCCAGCGCGAGGGCGAACTCCGCGGCCTGGGCGGCGCGCGCGTGGGCGCCCATGTCCATGTACGGCCCGATCACGCTCGCGTAGAGGAGGACCAGGGCGCCGGGGTCATGCAGGCCGGTGCGGTTGAGTTCGTCGAGGGCGGACTCCAGGAGGTAGCAGGCGTACCGGAGTTCGCCCGCCAGGTGGTGGGCGACCGCGCGTCCTCGCAGGGCGGGCACCCGGATCGGTAACGGCGTGTCCGCGAGCCGTTTCTCCGCCTGCTCGAACCGGAGCCGCCCGACGACCAGTTCGCCGGACTCCAGGGCGCATTCGCCGAGCCCCAGCAGCGCGGCGGCGCATTCGGCGTCGAGGCCGTGCGCCTCCGCCTCCGCCAGCAGCGCCGCGTACTGCTCGGCTGCGGCCTCCGCCTCGCCGGTGGCCAGGGTGCGCTGGGCGTCGGTGAGCCGCAGCCGCAGGTTCGTGGCGAGGTGGGCGGGCCGGCCGGTGGCCAGTTCCTCGTACGCGACGTCGAGCCGGGCGGCGATGTGCCGCAACGCCTGCTCCGAGGGCCGTACGCGCCCTGCCTCCAGCGTGGAGATATAGGCCGGCGTGTACGCCCCTTCCGCCAACTGCTTCTGTGTCAGCCCGCGTTCGGTACGCAGCTGCTGGACTCGGCGCCCGATGATTCCCGGGTCGTCACGCTCGGCCATGGCCCAAGCATGCCAGTAAGTCGACTTACCTCTACTGACAAATCAACTTCCGTTCGGAACAAGCCAGTTAATGCTCGCGGAAAGCGGGCAGGAGAATCCCGATCCCTCTTGCCCCTCGGCCTGTTCCGCCCTACGTTAAGCGGCGCGTTAAACCTACGATTGCCCTCACTTAACGCACCGACGATGCGAGGTTGTCGCCGTGTTCCGACGCATGTCCACGCGCTATGTCTCGGCGCTCCACGTCACGGCCCGCCATGTCTCGGTCCGCTACCTCACGGCCCTGTGCGCCGCGGTTGTCGCCTGCGCGGCTCTGATCAGCGCGGGGGCGGCGGGGCCGCATCACTGACGGTTCCCGAACCGATCGCTTCGGACCATTCGGAACGGACGGTTCGGATCGGGCGGTCCGGGTCGGGCGGTCCGGGTCGGACCGATGAGTCTCCGCACGGCATACGGTCTGGGGGAGAGGGGTGCGACTACGTCCCCGCCGAATACCGAATACCGAATTCCGAAAGCGGAAGCCGAAGCGGGAGTGATACGTGATGAGACTGGTTCTGCAGGAGTTCCTGTCGCTGGACGGCGTCTCGCAGGGGCCGGGCGCCCCCGACGAGGACACGAGCGACGGATTCACCCAGGGCGGCTGGTTCGTACCGCATCTGGACGAGGCGTTCGAGCGGCTGGCCGGCACATGGCTCGAGCAGGCGGACGCGTTCCTCTTCGGCCGCCGTACGTACCTGAACTTCGCGCGGGACTGGCCGAAGATGACCGAGCACCCGTCCGCCGCCATCCTGAACGGCCTGCCGAAGTACGTGGCCTCCCACAGCCTCACCAAGGCCGACTGGAACCCCACCACGATCCTGTCCGGCGACGTCCCCGCCCAGGTCGCCGAACTGAAGCGGCAGCCCGGCCGCGAACTCCAGATCCACGGCAGCGCCCGTCTCGGCCAGGCACTCCTGGCCGCCGGCCTGATCGACGAACTGCGACTCGCGATCGCCCCGGTCGTCGTGGGCACCGGCCGCCGCCTGTTCCCGGACGGCGGCGCCCCGGCCGGCCTGCGGCTCCTGAGCAACGAGACGACACTGGCCGGACTGACGATCCTCGTCTACGAATCGACGGGGCTTCCGGAGTACGGGACGTACGGGGCCGACACGTAGGCACTACGACGCGAGGGCGAACACCGCCCCGAGTAGCCGTCGTGGACGGCGGTGGGCCCGACGTCGTGGTGCTGCACAAGCTGTCCGCCGTCGCCGGCATCACGACCGCGACCGACCCCATCCGCCAGTACGTGCCGGAACTCGGCGACGGCGCCCGGACGGTGGCCATGATGACGCTGATCCTGGCCGGCGCCCTCTCGGCCTACTGCCGGCCCTCCGCCAGCGCGCTCGCCGCCTACGAAGCCGACCCCAACGTGATCGGGCTCCGCCTGGACCTGCGCGCCACCCTGGAAAACGCCGTCGCCACGCTGATCGCGGGCACAGTGGCGCGGGCCTGACACCAAGGCGCCGAGGAGCCCGCACAGCGGCACCGGCTAATCTGCCCGGACGTACGGAGGTATGGACGTACGGACGTACGACTCGGTGAGGCGGGAAGCAAGGGGCGTGGAGGAGAGAGGGAGTCTGGGCGACGGGGCGCGCGTTGTCGCGAGGGGCTTCGTCCATGTCGTGGTCGGCGGTGTTGCCCTCGTGGCGATCGTCACCGTCGGGTCCGTGCTCGGGCCGATGTTCGCGCTCGATCTCGCCACGCCTGCCATGGGGGCCTGGTGGACCGTCTTCACGGCCATCGCCGTGCAGGGGATGCCTTTCCTGTTGCTGGGTACGGCGGTGTCGGCGGCGATCGGGGCGTTCGTGCCGGAGCGGGTCTTCAGTCGCGTACTGCCGAAGAAGCCGGCGCTCGCCGTGCCCGTCGCGGGGGCGGCCGGGGTGGTGCTCCCCGGGTGCGAGTGCGCTTCCGTGCCGGTGGCCGACAGCCTGATGCGGCGCGGTGTCGCGCCCGCCGCCGCGCTGGCCTTTCTGCTGTCCGCGCCCGCCATCAATCCGGTCGTGCTCGTCGCCACCTCCATCGCCTTTCCCGGGAACCCGGCCATGGTCGGCGCCCGGCTCGTCGCCTCACTCGCCACCGCCGTGGTGATGGGCTGGCTGTGGATCCGGTTCGGGAAGGAGGAGTGGCTGCCCCGGCGGCGTACGACAGGCAAGGGGGCGTCCCCTACCGGGTGGCGCGGGTTCCGGGACGGGCTGCAGCACGACTTTCTGCACGCGGGCGGCTTCCTCGTACTGGGCGCGGCTGCCGCGGCGACCTTCAACATCCTCGTCCCGCGTTCCGTGCTCGACGTCTTCACCGGCTCGCCCTGGCTGTCGGTGCTGCTGCTCGCCGTACTCGCCGTCGTGCTGTGCGTCTGCTCCGAGGCCGACGCCTTCGTCGCGGCCTCGCTGACCGGGTTCTCGCCCACCGCGCGGCTCGCGTTCATGGTGGTCGGGCCGATGGTCGATCTGAAACTGTTCGCCCTCCAGGCGGGTACCTTCGGGCGGGCCTTCGCCATCCGGTTCTCCTCCGTGACGTGGGTCGTGGCCGTGGCGAGCAGTGTGGGTGTGGGGTGGTGGCTGCTATGAGGTTCCGTACGCAGGGGGTGCTGCTGCTTCTGTGCGGGGCGGCGTTGCTGAGGGTGTCTCTCTTCAGCGAGCTGTATCTGCGGTATGTGAAGGAGGGACTGCGGCCGTATCTGGTCATTTCCGGGGTGCTGCTGCTCGTGCTCGGGGTGCTGGCCCTCGTCAGGCGTGAGAACGGTGACGGCGAGCACGGCCCTGAGGGCCACGGAAGCGAGCAGGGCACGGGCGGGGATGGCCCGGAGGACCCTCACGGTCACGATCACACCCGCAGCCCCCGTATCGCCTGGCTCCTCGCCGCCCCCGCCCTCGCCCTCCTCCTCTACCCGCCGCCCGCCCTCGGCTCGTACAGCGCCGAGCGCGAGGAGGCGAAGGTCGCGGCGCAGGGCGTCGGCACCTTCCCCGAGCTCCCGGCGGGGGACCCGGTCGAGCTCACGCTGAACGCGTTCGCGTCGCGTGCACAGTGGGACAGCGGCGCGTCCCTGAAGGGGCGCACCCTCCGGCTGACGGGCTTCGTGACGAAGGACGACGACGGCAGGTGGTACGTCGCCCGCCTCTTCGTCAACTGCTGCGCCGCCGACGCCGCGCCCCTGAAGGTCCAGGTCCGCGGCGCCGAGGCCCCGGCCCGCGACACCTGGGTCACCGTCACCGGCACCTGGCACCGCACCGGCAGGCCCGGCTCGGACGAGGCCCGCCCGGTCCTGAACGCCACCTCGGTGGACCGCGTCGACCAGCCGTCGAACCCGTACGAGAAGCGCTGACCCCTGGCTGACTCTCGGTCAACTACCGTGTTGTGCTTCGATGTACGCGACCCAGGGACCCGTACACCCGACCCAGGGACCCGTACACGCGGCAGAGACCACCGGGCTGCACGGCGTCCCGCAGACCTCCGGCGGGGGGCATGACCGAGGAAGAGTTCGACGCGTTCTACGCCACCGCGTTCCCGCGGCTGACCGGCCAGCTCTACGCCTTCACCGGGGACCACGGAGAGGCGCAGGACGTCGTCCAGGAGGCGTTCGTACGTGCCTGGGACCGGCGGCGGGAGTTCCTGGCCGAAGGGGCTCCCGAGGCATGGATCCGTACCGTCGCGATGCGGCTCGCGGTGAGCCGCTGGCGGCGGGCGAGGCGTTGGCTGGAACTGGTGCGCCGCACTGCGCCGCCGGAGCACATGCCGGGGCCGGGGCCCGAGCGCACCGCGTTGGTCCAGGCGTTGCGGGAGCTGCCCGAGGCGCAGCGCCGAGCCGTCGTACTTCACCATCTGTGCGACCTCAGTGTCGAACAGGTAGCCTCCGAAACCGATGCGCCCGTGGGCACGGTCAAGGCCCGGCTGGCCCGTGGCCGCGCGGCGCTGGCGCGGTGGCTGAGCGAGGCCGACGAACTGGCTGAGAGGGAGGACGACCGTGTCCGATGAGCCCCGGCCCGCCGAGTCCCACCGCAAACTGGCTCGCGCTCTCCATGAGTGGGCCGACGACCACGAGAGTCCGCCCCCCGTCCCGGGCGCCGAGATCCGCCGTCGTGCCGTACGCCGCCGACGTCGCCGTCACGCGTCCCTGGCCACGGTCGGTGCCAGTGCGGTGGCAGCCGTGTCGGTGGTCCTGAGCATGGCGTTCGTCGGCGGAAAGGAGGGCCACTCCAGACCGCCCGCCGCCACGCTCAAGGCACCGGGGCCGTCGTCCGTCGCTGGCTCGGTGCCCGCCGCGACCGTGAACCTCTCCCGGCGTGAACTGGTCGTCGGGGGGCGCGTCCTGCCCATCTCCGCGGGGGCGGCCAAGACGCCGACGCCGACGGGCCGTATGACGGTCACCGGCAAGTACAAGGCCGCGGTCCTGCCCACCGACACGCTCGGACTCGGGCGACGGTACGAGACGAAGGCGCCGTGGGTGATCCGGATGCGCACCCCCCAGAACCGTACGAACTACATCGTCGCCTTCACCCTGGACGAGAAGGCGCCCGGCAACTACGACAGCACCACGGGGTGGATCGGGCTGCGCCGCGGCGACGCGGAGTGGTTGTACCGGCGGCTTGATCCGGGTGCCGTGGTGGCGGTGGTGGGGGCGGCGCCCACGCCGACGTCCACGACGCCGGCCCCTGCGGCGCCGACTGCGGTGTGGACGGGGCCGGCCGGTACGGCGCCGTGACGAATGCCTGTGGCAGTACGTACGTCAGTGCCCGTGCCCGTGGGGGATGAGCCGGTCGACCATGCGGCGGGCCGCTCCCGGACGTGAGGCGGGGACCGGCGGCAGTTCCGCAGGGCGTTCCCAGTCGCAGGGCGGGGACAGAGGGAGCCGCGGATCCTCGCCGTGATCGTCGCTGTGTTCCTTCAGCGCGACGCTCACGAGGCCCAGCAGGAGTTCGACGTCCGCGTCGCAGTCGAGGAGGACGGTGATCCAGGAGGCGCCCGGGCGTACGCGGATGGCGCTGCTGTGGCGGAGCTGGGGGAGCAGCCTTTCGACCGCCGTGCAGGTGAGGTGGAGGTCGGCGGAATCAGCGGTGTGGAAATGGACGATCTCGTGTCCCGCTGAAGCGAAGGCATGCCCAACGGTGCACTTGGGCGGGCCACTTATCAGGTTCGGCCAGCTCTCCAGGAGAGCCATGGCGCGATGGGCCGCGGTCATAACCACATCCTTGCGCACACGTCACGTGGATGACCACCCCCGGCTTCCGGTTGTTCGGCCGATCATCCGTCCGCTTGTCCCAGGGTCACCGTGCGTATGCCGGGAGTGAAGCCGGCGAAGGACTGGTCCCAGCTCTCGGCGGGCCAGTGGTAGGTGACCTGTCCCTCGGTGGGGCGGTAGTGGGCGGTGTAGACGGTGCCCATGCCCGTGTCGTACGCGGAGTTGTACAGCGGTGGCTTCAGCAGCGCCGGGAGGTCCGGGCCCGCCGCCCGGACCGTGGCCAGGCGTTCCTGGGTCCGGCTCTGCTGTTCCTGCTCATCCGGGACCGGCAGGTGCTGGTGGTTGGTGGCGCAGGCGTCCGCGGCCTCGGTGAGGGGGATGTCGGGGCCGACGTGCACGGTCACGGCGCGGTCGGCGTCGACGAGGGTGACGTTCTGGGGGATGCCGATCGGGATCGTACGCAGCTTGCCGACGGCCGCGTCGACTGTCTCGCAGGTCTCCAGGAGGTACCGCAGCACGATGAGGATGGCGAAGCCGGGCCCGTGCACGAAACGTCCGCCGAAGGTGAGCGAGACGGCGAGCCCGGCGTCGTTCATGCCGTCCAGCAGCCCCCAGCCGGCGTCCTGCATCCCGATCACGGGCCGGAGGAAGTGCGAGGAGACGATGGTGCCTTCGCATTCGGCAGGGTCGAAGTCGTAGTTGCGCATAAGGGTGCCGCCGGCTCCGATCTGGCTGCAGCCCGCGAAGAACGGTCGTATGCCGGCGAGGGTGAGGAAGGTTTCGCCTCCGGGGCGGTCGAGTTGGGCTGCCAACCGGTCGAGCACCGGTACCAGTTCCGGCATATGGGCCTCGAACAACTCCCGCGCGCGGGCCGCCCCCACCGGGGTCTTGCTCTCCTCGGTCAGCCACCCGTCCGCGGCCGGCCACAGGGTCTGCGCATGGGCGGCCCAGGTTCCGTCGGTGCCGTCACCGATATCCAAGGCGCGAAAGGTCTTCTGCTGCTGGGGCACGGCTGCGGCTCCCTCGGCGGGGTTGGGTGGCGTGGGGTGAAGTGCGGTCAACGTACCTAAATTCAGGGCGAATTCACCAGGTTCCGGGCAGATCATGGCCTTGTGGTCCTGCCCGAAGACGCCCCCGAAGACCGTCCCGGTCTCGAGGAACGCTGCCACGCCGCGCTTGCGCGTCACCACGCCGAACATGTGCCGCAGTAGCCGGCGGCTCCAGGTGGGCCCCTTTCAGGGGCGCGAGGCTGAGGCCTTCGGCATGCGGATGTCGAGCAGGCACACGTCCGGCCGGGCCTCACGGGCCAGCGCGACGGCCTGCTCCCCGTCCGCCGCCGCGGCGACCACCGTGATGTCCGGCTGCGCGTCCAGGAAGAAACGGAAGCCGGTGCGCACCATGTCCTGATCGTCGGCGATCAGGACGCGGATGGGGCGGTCGCGCTCGCTCGTGGCTCGCTCGGTCATGGCCCGAATCCTGCCGTACGGGGCCGGGGAGCGGCGACTCTCCCAGGCTTCGTCCTCAGGGCTCCTGCTCAGAGATCCTTTTCAGGCCAGTCCAGCAGACGCGCCCCGATCACCGCCGTCTGCAGCGTGTACCGATGCACCGGGTCGGCCGGATTCGCGCCGGTCAGCCGGTGGATCCGGTCCAGCCGGTACGTGAGGGCCCGCACGCTCAGCGAGAGCCGGCGGGCCGCCTCCGCGGCGACGCAGCCCGAGGCGAAGTACTCGGTGAGGGTGTCGAGGAGAGGGCGGGCGCCGCCGCGGGCCTGCCGCAGCGGGCCGAGGGCGCTGCGCACCAGGTCCGCCATGGCCTGGCGGTCGCGGGTGAGGACGGGGTAGACGAGAAGGTCGGCGGCGCGGAGTACGGGGGCGTCGATTGCCAGGCGTCCGGCCAGGTCGAGGGCGTTCAGGGCCTCCTCGTACGACTGGACGACCCCGCCGGCTCCGGGCTGCGGGCGGCCGATGGCGACCTGGCCGCCGTCGGTCGCGGCGTACGCCTGCTTGGCGAAGAAGGCGAGGACCTCGTCCTGGTCGCCGGGGGCGATGCAGACGAGCCGCCCGTCCTTGGTGGTCATGAGAATGCTGCGGTCGCCGAACCGGCCGATCAGCGCACGCTCCACCTCACGGGAGACGGCGTCCCCCTCGTCGTACCCGGTCCTGCCCTGCCCCACGGCGACGGCGTGGGCATGCGAGAGGCGCAGCCCGAAGCGTTCGGCGCGTTCGGCGAGCCGGCCCAGGTCGCTGCGCCCGTACAGCAGGTCGTCGATGAACTCCCGCCGCGCCGCCTCCTCTTGGCGTACGGCCTGACGCTGGGCCCGCTCGTACCCTTCCGCGAAGGCGTCGACGGTCTGTTCGACGGCGGCGAGCACGCTGTCCGTGGAGGCGAGGGCCGCGGCCGGCCAGTGGGCGCGGGCGGCGGCCAGGTGCGCGCCGACGAGGGCGCGGAGCCCGTACCCGGCCTCGGCGGCCCGTTCGCCCAGCGCCCGGCGGGAGACGAGTTCGTCGCGGGTCAGCCGGCGGCCGGTCGCGGAGGCGTCCGCGAGGATGACGGGGAAGCCGTCGAGGTACTCCTCGGGTACGTCCCGCCCCGCCATGCGCTCCCCCGGATACGTCATCAGCCCTTGACGCCTTTCTAACGCATACGCGGCTGGGGCGGACCGCCAGGGATTGGTTCACTGCCGGAACTGGGCACAGGGGACAGAACTGGGCCCCGGTGCCGATGTCCTCCCCCGTCGACACCCCGGCACCGGGGCCCGTATCCGTCCTCCGTAGCTCCCCCGTGCTCCCCTTGTTTCCTGCCCGGCCATCCTGGCCCGCGGCCGGCGCCCGGTGCATGGGCCGGAACCGGCATCAAGGCGGCGTAAAGACTGCCGGAGTACGGCAATGTGCGATGAGGCACACGTCTGAGATGATCCCCGTACGCCGAGGTGGTCGGCGTACGCGGGGACACGGGGGGCGTACCGCATGACCTTCTTTCTCGGTCTCGGCATCGCGGGGGTCGTTCTGCTCATCCTGGCGCTCGTCTTCGACGGGGTGCTGGAAGGGCTCTTAGACGGGGCCGGGGTCCTGGACGGGCTGTTCGACGGGCTGCTGTCGCTGCCGGTCATTGCCGGGTTCATCTCGATGCTCGGCTTCTCCGGGGCGATCGTGCTCGGCACGACGGGCCTCGGAGCCGGACCCGCCACCGCCGTGGGCGTCGGCGCCGGTGCCGGGGCGGGCTGGCTTACCTGGAGGCTCAGCCGAACCCTGATGCGGGACGATCCCGCCGTCACCCCGCGCAGTGAGGACCTGGTGGGCTCCTCGGGCTCCGTGGTCACCGCGATCCCGGCCGACGGCTATGGCGAGGTACTGGTGTATCTCGCGGGCCAGCCGGTGAAGTACGCGGCCAAGAGCGCCGTTCCCATCGCGCGGGGCGCTGAGATCTGGGTCGAGGGGACCTTGTCGACGACGTCGGTGACGGTCCGCCAGGTCGAGCGCTGACCCGCACATCAGACCTCGTACAGCACACCCCGCAATCATTCGTACGTACCGATCTGCCGTCCCCTGAGACGGCAGGGGGGAAGTCATCATGAGTCCAGTCGTCATCGCCGTCGTCGGAGTCGTCGTACTCCTCGTGCTGCTGGCGCTCGTCGTCGTCACGCGCTACAAGGTGGCCGGGCCGAGTGAGGCGTTCATCGTCACGGGGCGGCGCGGCAAGAAGTCCACCGACCCGGAAACCGGCCGCATCTTCACCGACAACAGCGGCCAGAAGGTCGTGGTCGGCGGCGGCGTGTTCGTCGTGCCGTTCGTGCAGCAGAAGTTCACCCTCGACCTGTCCTCGCGGCACATCCCGATCTCGGTGCGCGGCGCGGTCACGCTGCGCGGGGTCAAGGCCAACCTCGAAGGCGTGGCCATCGTCAAGGTCGGCGGCTCCGAGGACTCGATCCGGGCCGCGGCCCAGCGGTTCTTGATGCAGCAGGGCGGGATCGTCGGGTTCACCCAGGAGGTGCTGTCCGGCGCGCTGCGGTCCATCGTGGGCCGGATGTCGGTGGAGGACATCATCCGGGACCGGGCCGCGTTCGCCGGGCAGGTGGCGGAGGAGGCCGAGGCGAGCCTGTCCGGGCAGGGCCTGGTGCTCGACGCCTTCCAGATCCAGGACATCACCACCGAGGGCTCCTACCTGGAGGACCTGGGCCGCCCGGAGGCCGCGCGGGCCAAGCAGGAGGCCGACATCGCGGAGGCGGTGGCCCGCCGGGCCGCCGAGCAGGCGCGGCTGAAGGCGGAGGAGGAGATCGCGATCGCCCAGCGGACGTTCGCGCTCAAGCAGGCCGAGATCAAGGCCGAGACGGACGCGGCGGCCGCGCAGGCCAACGCGGCGGGACCGCTCGCCGAGGCCGCCCGTCAGCAGGACGTCCTGATCCAGCAGGAGAAAGTGGCCGAGCGCCAGGCGGCACTGAAGGACCGTCAGCTCGACACCGAGGTGCGCAAGCCCGCCGACGCCCGGCGGTACGAGGCCGAGCAGGAGGCGGAGGCCAAGCGGGTGGCCCGCGTGAAGCAGGCCGAGGCGGAGCGGCTGGCCGCCATCGCCGCCGCGCAGGCGGAGGCCGAGCGGGCGCGGCTGTCGGGTGAGGGCGAGAAGCAGCGCCGTAGCGCGCTCGCCGAGGCGAACGCCATCGAGGGCCTCAGGGAGGGTGAGGCCGAGCGGTCCCGGCGTGCGGCGATCGCGGAGGCGGTCCGGCTGGAGGGCGAGGCGGAGGCCGCCGCGATCGGGGCGACGGGTTCCGCTCAGGCGGAGGCCATGCGGAAGAAGGCGGACGCGTTCGCGCAGTACGGCGACGCGGCCGTGCTCCAGATGCTCGTCGAGGTGCTGCCGCAGGTCGTCGCCAAGGCGTCCGAGCCGCTCTCCGCGGTGGACAAGATGACGGTGATCTCGACGGACGGCGCCAGCCAGCTGTCGCGCACGGTCGCCGACAACGTCGCGCAGGGCATGGAACTCCTCAGCTCCACCACGGGAGTTGACCTTGCCGAGCTGCTGAAGGGAATCACGGCGGGCAAGACGGCCGTACCCGCCGAGGCGGCCAACGGGAAGATCGAAGTGACCGGCTGACCATGGAGGCCGGCGTTCCGCCCAGGGGCGCCGGCCTCCATACGGGTTGCGTACGGTGCGTATGTGGGGCGGAAACAGCCCCGTGGACACGTACGCACTTGATCGGACAGGGGATCAGCCATGGGCACACCACGCCTGAGCAGTACGCCGTTGCCGGGCATCGGGGTGCGCTACGACCTGACGACACGTGAGCGGCGCCGCCTCTCGGTGGTCGCGCACCGCGACGGCGACCGGACGTTCAGCGCGTACCGCACGGACGACCCGGACGCCTGCTCGCTGTCCGTGCATCTGACGCCGAAGGAGGCGGCGGCCCTCGTCGACGCCCTGCTGCCCACGCATCACAGTCCGAATCTGCTGTCCACCACCGAACTGGGCCTGGTGGCCGAACGCCTCGAACTGTCCAGCACCTCGTACTGGAACGGACGGCTGCTCGGCGAGACCCGGATGCGTACCGAGACGGGCGCCTCGATCGTCGCCGTGCTGCGACGGGCGGAGGCGATCCCCTCGCCCCCGCCGGACTTCCGGCTGGCCGGCGGGGACACCCTCATCGTGATCGGCACCCGGGAGGGCGTGGAGGCGGCCGCGGCGATACTCGGACGGGAGTGAACCGGCAGTGCACACCTCTGCGGTCTTTCTGATCGAGTTCGGCGCCATCATCCTCAGCCTGGGGCTGCTGGGCCGCTTCGCCGGGCGGTTCTCGTTCTCGCCCATCCCGCTGTATCTGCTCGCCGGACTCGCCTTCGGGAAGGGCGGGTTGCTGCCGCTGGGCACCAGCGAGGAGTTCGTGGCGATCGGCGCCGAGATCGGGGTCGTACTGCTGCTGCTCATGCTGGGGCTCGAGTACACGGCGAGCGATCTGGTCACGAACCTCAAGACCCAGTACCCGGCGGGCCTGGTCGACGCCGCCCTGAACGCCCTGCCCGGCGCGGTCATGGCGCTGCTGCTCGGCTGGGGTCCGGTGGCCGCCGTGGTCCTCGCCGGAGTCACCTGGATCTCGTCCTCCGGAGTCATCGCCAAGGTCCTCGGCGACCTGGGACGGCTCGGCAACCGTGAGACTCCCGTGATCCTCAGCATCCTGGTGCTCGAAGACCTGTCGATGGCCGTCTATCTGCCGATCATCACCGCCCTGCTGGCCGGCACGGGCCTCGCCTCGGGCAGCGTCACGCTGGCCATCGCACTGGGTGCGGCGGCCCTCGTACTGGTGGTCGCGGTGCGGTACGGCCGTCTCATCTCCCGTTTCGTCTCCAGCGACGACCCCGAGAAGCTGCTTCTGGTCGTACTCGGCCTGACCCTGCTGGTCGCCGGGCTGGCCCAGCAGCTCCAGGTCTCGGCGGCGGTGGGCGCGTTCCTGGTCGGCATCGCGCTGTCCGGGGAGGTGGCGGAGGGCGCGCACAATCTGCTCTCCCCGCTCCGGGACCTGTTCGCCGCCGTGTTCTTCGTCTTCTTCGGCCTGCACACCGACCCGGCCAGCATGCCGCCGGTGCTGCTGCCCGCGCTCGCTCTGGCCCTGGTCACCGCCGTCACGAAGATCGCCACCGGGTACTGGGCCGCCGGGCGGGCCGGGATCTCGACGAAGGGGCGCTGGCGGGCGGGCGGCGCGCTGGTGGCGCGCGGCGAGTTCTCGATCGTGATCGCCGGCCTTGCGGTCACGGCGGGCATCGAACCGTCCCTCGGGCCGCTGGCCACGGCGTACGTCCTGATCCTGGTCGTACTCGGTCCGCTGACGGCTCGCTTCACGGAGCCGCTGGGCATGCGTTTGACGGCGGTTGTACGTCGCCGTCGGCCGATGGCGACGCCGCCCGAGGCGGAGGGGGCGCCGGAGCCGGCGGGGCGGGGGCCGGGGGCTTGAGGGCGTGGGGAGTGGGCATGCGGGCGTCAGGGCGCGAGCACCCTGTGTGCACGCCCGCGGGGTTCGCTTCTGGTACCCGCGTGAACAGGGCGTTACTTGAACGGGAAGTTAAGCGATCGCTTCAACGAACGGCTGCTCGCGTGTAAGGGTGTCTGGATGCAGACCCTTTTCAGGCGACTACTCAAGCTGGCCCCCAAGCTCGGGGTGCAGGTACTCGATCTTGGCCCCGGAGAGGCGTTGGTCTCCCGGCGCCGCGGGCGTGCCCAGATCTCTCTGGAGGCGGGCGCGGACCTGCTGGCCCGCCGAAGTAGCGCCTACGCCGTAACGCCTGTCGGTGGCGACGCGTGGCTGGTGACCCGCGGTCGTACAGCGGGGTCCAAGGCCAAGCCGAAGTCGGCGAAGTGGAAGAGCGTCGCGCTCGGGCAGACCGGGGCGCACCTGCTGTTCGACCCGGACGCGGCGAAGGGCGACGAACGCGTCCTCCAGCTCGCCGCCGCCGACTACCTGTGCGCGCACCACGTGAATGGTCTGCTGGACAAGTACCAGGTGAACTGCGTCTTCGACGTGGGCGCCAACGCCGGCCAGTACGGCAGCCGCCTGCGCCGCCATGGCTACACCGGCCGCATCGTCTCCTTCGAGCCCACCGCAGAGCATTTCGCCAAGCTGCAGAAGAAGGCGGAGAACGACCCCGACTGGCACGTCTACAACTGCGGCCTCGGCCGCGAAGAAGCCACCATGGAGATCCACTCCAACTGGAACTCCATGAACTCCCTTCTCCCGCCCACCGAGTACGGCAAGGGCCGCTACAAGCGGTTCGCCAAGTCGACCATGGAGCAGATCGAGATCCGTCGCCTGGACGCGGTGATGGACGAGGCGTTGGACGGCCTCACCGATCCGCGGCCCTACCTGAAGATGGACACCCAGGGCTACGACCTGGAGGTCTTCGCGGGCGCCGGCAAACGCATCGACGACTTCGTCGGCATGCAGTCGGAGGTCGCCCTCCTCCGGCTCTACGAGGGCAGCCCGCAAATGCACGAGGCTGTCGCGGTGTACGAGGAGGCGGGCTTCGAGATCACGGGCATGTACCCGGTGACCCGCGAACCGGCCACAGGGCGGGTTGTGGAGTTCGACTGCGTGATGGTCCGCCCGACAAGTGCCTCTGGTGGTTGAGCGGGGCGCGACAAGCCACAACGCACCCGCACCCGCCCACGAACCGAACGAACCACCCCCGTAGGCCGCCCCGATCAACCGCCGGAGGCGTGCCGCGCGGCCCACACCATGCGCTCCGTGCGCACCGTCAGGTCGCCGCGCCGCAGAACGCTGTGCGGCCCCTCGGCGTCGAGCAGCCGGTCGAGTGCCCCGAGGTCCTCGGCTGTCAGCGCCTGGGCGGCACCGCTGCGCAGCCGGCGCAGGCTGCTGAGCGCGTAGCGGCCAACTGCGTCGGTGTGGGGCGGGCCAAGGTTCACGCTGACGGTGCGTTCGGCCTCGACGGTGAAGCCGGCAGCGGTGAGTTTGGCTCCCCAGTCGGCGCCCCGGTGCGGCACATGTTCGGCGTGCTGCCGCGCAAGCGCGGCGTGGCAGCGTTCCTCGAGACCGGGACGGTCTTCGGGGGCGTCTTCGGGCAGGAACCTGGGGAAGCCGGCCAGTTCGACGACGACGAACAGCCCGCCCGGCGCAAGCGTGTTGCGGACCTGGCCCAGGGCGCGGTCAGGATCGGCCATGTGGTGCATGGAGGCTGATGCCCAGACCAGTTCGGGCGTGCCGAGGTCGGGCCAGGTCGCGTCGAGGTCGGCCTGGACGGTGCGCACCCGGTCGGCCACGCCTTCCGTCGTGGCCTTCTCGAACAGGCGGTGCAGGTGCCCGGCCGAGGTGTCGACGGCGGTCACCTCGGCATGAGGGAAGCGCTTGAGCAGTGCGAAGGTGCCGGTCCCGGTCCCGCAGCCCAGATCCACGATGTGACGAGGGGCGGCTCCAACGGGCAACCATGCGGTGATGGAGGCGATGTACTCGGCGAGCACCTCGGCGTCCAGGTCGAGGATCTCCGCCTGGCCGTCGGCGTCGGGGTCCGCTCCGTGCTGGTCGGTTCCGTGCCCTTGGTGATCGTGCGAGGCGCGCTGGGATGTGTGAGTCATGCCGACGACGCTAAGAGGATCACGGGCGCGTGACGTGGCCGCTTCCCGAAAGAGCAAGACGATGGCCACCGGGCCTGCCGTCTGCGCAAGAAGCCCGTCATTCGGCACCCTCGCTGCGCTGGTGCCCGCGGCGGGCGTCACGGTCGAAGATGCCCAGGACCTCGCACGGCCCGCCCTCGGCGCCGATGGCGTGCGGGAGCATCGTCGGGAACTCGGCGGCCTGGTTGGTCTCCACGCGAAGGCGCCGGTTGCCCAGCAGGAGGACGGCAGTACCGGAGAGGACGACGAGCCATTCACGGCCGGGGTGGGCACGCATGCGCGAGGGGCTGTCGGGCGGCGGGTCCGTCATGCGCTGACGTATGACGGTCATGCCCGGGTCCGCACGGATGAGCCACTGCATCCGCTGGTGGGCCGCGTCGATCACCGGGCTGGAGATGACATCGTCGGCGGCGGTCTCGACCAGCTGGTCGAGCGAGGTGTCCAGGGCGCGGGCGAGGGTGACGAGTTGATCCAGCGCGAGGCGGCGCTGACCGTTCTCGATGCGGCTGAGCGTGGACGGGCTGAGCCGGGCGCGGGTGGCCAGCTCGTCGAGGGACCAGCCCTGCGCCATACGCAGGGCGCGGATCCGTTTGCGTACGAGGCTGTCGAGCTCACCATGGTCGTCTTGCGGCATGGGCAAAACAATATGCCTTGCACGCAAGGCGCACGCTCAGCGTGATCGCTCACGGCCCCGGCTCAGACGTTGGAAAACCCCATTCCCAACTCGGGTAAACCCCCCCTCAACATAGGCCAGTTGGCAGGATGGGGCGTTTCGCGCCACTCCGCTGAGCGGCGCCCTGAAGCTCCGTAGCGCCCTCGGCAAGCGCGCCACCATGGTGACCGTGAACTCCACCGGCCATGACGCCTACCTCGCCAACGGCAACGAGTGCGGCGACCGGACCGTGTCCCGATTCCTGGCCATGGGGGAGCGGCCGGGGCGGGACGTCTACTGCGACTGACGTCCGAGGCCGCGTCAGACGACCTTGGCGGCGCGGAGGCCATCGATGGCCTCCGCGCTGTGCCCCAGTTCGGCCAGGATCCCTTCGGTGTGCTCGCCGACTGCGGGGACGGGGTCCATGCGGGCGGTCGTGCCGGCCAGGTCCACCGGTGGCAGGAGCGCCGGCACCGCACCGCCGCCGGGCAGGCGTACGTCCTGCCATCGCTCCCGCGCGCTGAGTACGGGATGGGCGAGGAACTCCTCTACGTCATTGACCCCGGCGTTCGCGATACCGGCCTCGTCCAGCAGCTTCTCCACCTCGCGGCTGCCGGACCGGCTGAACCGCTCGGCGACGATCGCGTTGAGCTCGTCGCGGTGCGCCACCCGGTCCGAGCCGGTCGCGAACCGCGGATCCTCGATGAGCTCAGGACGTTCCAGGAACCGCTCGCACAGCGCGACCCACTCGCGTTCGTTCTGGATCGAGAACAGCACGTCCTTGCCGTCGGTCGCGGTGAACGCGCCGTACGGGGCGATGGTGGCGTGCTGGGTGCCGATGCGGGGCGGCTGGGTTCCGCTGTGGCGGGTGTAGTAGGCGGGCTGGCTCATCCACTCGGCCAGCGCTTCGAAGAGGGACACCTCCACGGCCCGGGCGACGCCGGTGGTCGCGCGGGTGTAGAGGGCGGTGAGGATGCCCGAGTACGCGTACATCCCCGCGGCGATGTCGGCGACCGACACCCCCGCGCGGGCCGCTCCGTGCTCGTTCCCGGTCAGTGAGACCAGCCCGGTCTGGCACTGCACGAGCAGGTCGTACGCCTTTCGGTTCGCCCAGGGTCCGCTGCTTCCGTAACCGGAGATGGAGCAGGGGATGAGGGAGGGGTGCCGTGCGGCCAGATCCGTCGCGCTCAGCCCCAGCCTGGCGGCCGCACCCGGGGCCAGATTCTGGACGAACACATCGGCCCCGCCGAGCAGTTGCTCCAGGATCTCCCGCCCCTGTGCCGACTTCAGGTCGAGGGTGAGGGATTCCTTGGACCGGTTGAGCCATACGAAATAGCTGGACTCTCCGTCGACTGTGGTGTCGTACCGCCGGGCGAAGTCCCCCTCCCCCGGCCGCTCCACCTTGATGATCCGTGCGCCGAGATCGGCCAGCTGGCGGGTGGCGAAGGGGGCGGCCACGGCTTGCTCGACGCTCACGACGGTCACGCCGGTGAGCGGGAGTGGTGCGGGCTGCTCGGTCACAGGGCCCTCCTGTCCGGCGGCTCGTCCGGCTGGCGGTCGGTGTCCGCTGTGCCCGGCAGCAGGCCGCACAGGGCAGCGCGTTGCTCGGGGCCGAGGGCGCGGGTGACGGCGTCGGTGACGGCGTGCGCGAGAGGGGGCGAGGTGTCTTTCAGGAGCCGGCGTGCCTTCTCGGTGAGGGTCACCTCGATGCCGCGCCTGTCGCCACAGACCGAACCCTTGGTGACGAGTCCGGCGTGCTGGAGGCAGGCGACCTGATACGTCAGCCGGGTCTTGGGGCGGCCCAGGAGTTCGGCGATGCGGGTCATCCGCAGCCCGCCTCCGGGCTGGTCGGCCAGCAGGCACACGATGAGGAACTCGTCGTGCGAGATCCCGAGGGCGTCCTTGACGCGGGAACGCAGCTGCTGCTCGACCGCACCGGCCGCGGCCAGCAGATGCATCCAGGCGCGCAGCTCCGTCGGCAGCAGCCCGCCCTCGCCCGTGGGAGCGCCAGAGGACTCGCCCGATGGATCACGCTCGGGCAGGTCGGTGGGGGCGGTGGAGTCGGCCATGATGCTCAAGTCTAACGGTTGTCCAATTTTGGATAACGGGCTAGCGTGTGACTGTCCAAATTTGGATAACCTCCTTCAGTGACCAGTCACGCACGCCCCCGTCAGGAGAAACCTCATGTCCGTCGCAGTCGAAACCGGCCTCTGGCAGCTCGACCCCGCCCGCTCCACCGTCGCCGTCCGGCAGAAGACGATGTGGGGCATGGTCACCGTGAACGGCACCTTCGCGGGGATCACGGGCGAGGGCGAGGTCCGCCCCGACGGTTCCGCCAGCGGCACGGTGACTGTCGACGCCGCCTCCCTGGACACCAAGCACACCAAGCGCGACAAGCACCTGCGCTCTGCCGACTTCTTCGACGTGGACCGGCACCCCGCGATCACCTTCGCCGTGCGCAGCTGCGTCCCGCGTACGGACGACACAGTTGAGGTCTCCGGTCAGCTGACCGTACGCGGCGTCAGCCGCCCCGTGTCCTTCACCGCCCGCGCCACCGACTCGTCAGCCGACGCGGTCACCCTGGCTGCCGAACTGACCGTCGACCGCACCGAGTTCGGCATCTCCTGGAACCAGATGGGCATGATGCGCGGCCTGACCACCATTACCACCACCCTCCGCTTCGCCCGCGCGGCGGCCTGACGGACAGCAAGGCCGAGCCCGGGGCAGGCAACCTCTGCCCGCCCAAGGTGGCGCGGACGGACGCCTCGACCCGGGACTTGCCGGCGTCCTCGCCGATCTCGATGCGACCGCCGAAGCCGGTGAAACGGCCGTGCACGCTGGACAGCCCCAGATGCTGGGCCACCGCCTCCACCGAGGAGTGGGCGGGGTCGATCGTCCACGGACCCGGCGGCGGCAGCTCGACGCCCGCCTGCCGGCCGAGGACGATCTGGCCGAGCTCCGCACGACCGCTCGCCGTGACGAGCGCGGTCGAGGCGGCGGGCGCGTACCCCACCGCGGTCACGATCGCCGTGTACGAGCCCGGCTCGAGATGCGCGTCGTCCCTGACGGCGCCCTCGGCGTCCGCCTCCGCGCGCAGGATCTGCGTGCCGGTCATGTCCGTCACCATGACCACCGCGTGCGGCACGGCCCAGCCGTCCCGGGTGCGTATCCGTGCGCTGAGTGCCATCGCGTCTCTCTTCTCTTCCGTGCGTGCCGTTTGCCGTCCAGTCCGGCCGAACTACTCGCCTCCGTGGGCCAGTTCGATGTCATGGCCGTCGACGCCACCGCCGGAGACGGTCACCGCGGTGGCCTTCGGCGGGTAGCCGGTCGCCATGACCGTGTAGTCCCCGCTGTCCAGGTCGGAGAAGGCGTACGCCCCTTCGACGCCGGTCGTCGTCGTGGCGACCACGTTGCCCGCGGCGTCCATCAGCGTGACCCGCGCGTCGCTCAGCGGAGCACCCGCGCCGCGCACCGTGCCCCGTACCTGCGCACCGGGATGCAGCTCGACCTCCACACGGGTGGCCCCCGCGCCGCCGATCTCGACGGGCAATGCCAGCGGCCGGTGCTTGGCCGAGTTGACCGCGAGGGTCACCGTCCCCGGCACCAGGTCCGGGACGGTGAACTCGCCCATGGCGTCCGTCTCCCCACTGGCCAGCACCTCGCCACGGACATCGGTCACGATGACCACGGCCCCGGCGACCCGCACCCCGCTGTCCGCCGACCGCACCACCCCGGCAAGCCCGCTGGTGCCGCTCAGCAGGACGTCGTACGTCACCGGGGCGTCCCCTACGACGACGGTCGCGGCTTGCGGCCGGTAGCCGTCGGCCACGGCGATCAGGACGTACGAACCGGCGCCCGGCGCCCGCACACCGTACGAGCCGTCGCCCTGCGCGACCGCCCGGCCGAGCTGCCGCCCCTCGAGGGAGATCAGCGTCACCGCGGCACCGGACACGGGCGCGCTCTCCGCCCCGCGGACGTGTCCGCGGACGGGGACGCCGGTCGTGTCGTCGTCATCCAAGGCCGCCGCGTCCAGGGGCCGGCGGGGCTGCGGAAGGGTGACCGGCACGCTGGACGCACCTGCGTCGGCGGCAGCGGGAACGGCCAGTGCGGCGGCGTCGTCCGCGCTCCCGTCACCGTCCGGCGTCCCGGAAGTTCCGGCCGCCTCGGCCGCGACCGGCTGCCGTCGCGGGATGAACGAGGCGACGACAAAGGCGAGAAGGGCCGCGCCGACACCGATGCCCAGGACCGCCTTGAAGCCGTCCTCGGAGGGCAGGGCGGTGGAACCGAAGGTGGTGGTCATCTGCGCCAGGATGACCCCGGCGACCGCGCTGGCGACCGACGTACCGATGGACCGCATCAAGGTGTTGAGGCTGTTCGCGGCGCCCGTCTCGGACGCGGGCACGGCGCTCATGATCAGCGCGGGCATCGAACCGTACGTGAAGCCGATACCGGCGCCGATGACGCAGGACACGAGGATGAAGTGCCAGACCTCGTCCAGCAGCACGATGTTCAGTCCGTAGCCTCCGGCCACGATCAGGGAGCCGATCATCAGCGTCACCTTGGGGCCCTTGGCCTTGGAGACGGCCGCGGAGACCGGGGCCAGGGCCATCATCACCAGGCCGGACGGCGCCATGACGAGACCGGCGGCGAGCAGCGACTGGCCCAGACCGTATCCGGTCGCCTCAGGCAACTGCAGGAGCTGCGGAATGACGAGGGACATCGCGAACATCGCGAAGCCGACGGCTATCGAGGCGAGGTTGGTGAACAGCACCTGACGGCGCGCGGTGGTCCGCAGGTCGACCAGCGGTTCCTTGGTGCGCAGCTCGAAAAGGCCCCACACCAGCAGGATCACGGCGGACGCACCGAACAGGCCGAGGGTGGTGCGGCTGTCCCAGCCCCAGTCCCCGCCCTTGGAGATCGCCAGCAACAGGCACACCAGCCCCGCCGCCATCCCGATCGCGCCGATCAGGTCGAACCGTCCTCCGGTGCGCACCTGCGACTCCGGTACAAGGGCCGGTACGAGCAGCAGGGCGACGGCGCCCATGCCGGCCGAGGCCCAGAACAGTACGTGCCAGTCGAAGTTGTCGGCGATGAGCGCGGCGGCGGGCAGACCGAGGGCGCCGCCGACGCCGAGCGACGCGCTCATCAGCGCGGTGGCGGAACCGAGCCGTTCGGCGGGCAGTTCGTCGCGCATGATGCTGATGCCGAGCGGGATGACACCGGAGGCCAGACCCTGCAGCGCACGCCCGACGATCATCGGGCCCAGGGAGTCGCTGAGCGCGGCCGTGATCGACCCGGCCACCAGCATGACCAGGCTGACCAGCAGCATCCGGCGCTTGCCGTACATGTCGCCGAGCCGCCCCATCATCGGCGTCGCGACGGCGGCGGCGAGCAGGGTGGCGGTGACGGCCCAGGCGGTGTCGGACGCCGGGGCGTTCAGGAGGGTGGGCAGCTCCGGAACGATCGGGATGACAAGGGTCTGCATCAGCGAGACCACGATCCCGCCGAAGGCCAGCACCGCGACCACGACGTTCGGCCGCGGTGGCGCTGCCGCGCCGGTGGTGGCGGTGCGGGGTTGTGCGTGGGACATGGTCGGGCCTCCGGGTGGGCGGTCGGTATGCGCGATGCCATAAAATGTAAGTACGTTGATTTAGTTAAGCAAGTTAGAGCCTTGCGCAGGGGACACGACGGGGGAGCGCGCTGCGTATGACACGGACGGTTATGACCTGCGTCACCCGCCGTGCCTTGCAGAGCGAGCGGATTGCCATCCGGTCCAGTCGGTGGCGGCCACCACCTCGCGGGCGATGTCCACGACAGGCCGCCCGTCTGTCACCACCCGCATGGTGTCCGCTGGGGCCCGTCGGTCCAGCAGTCGCGCCTTGCGTGCACTGCCCGCCAGCTCCTGCTCGAGCTCCGAACCCAGTTCCCGGCGGACCAGCCGCTCGTGGGCGGTGGCATCGGAGGCGGTGAGCAGGACCCGTACGATCCGGACGCCCGGACCCAGGGCGCGCTCGAACATTCCCGTCGTCTCGGGCAGCACACTCAGAGTGTTCGTGTAGATCAGTCGGCGGTAGCCGCGCCGGGCGTAGTTCGCCCACACGGCAGTCAGATTGCTCTCCGTGATCTCCGAGCGGTGAGGGTCCCCCTCCGGTGCCGGATGCACCTGTCCCATGAAGTCACCGTCGATGACCGCATGCGGGACCGCCGCAGCCCGCAGCAACGCCGAAACCTCCCACCCCACCGTCGTCTTGCCGACTCCGGCCCGCCCTCCGATGAGCAGTACCTCCGCGTGATCCATGCAGGCAGCGTGCCAGCGCGCACCTGTCTCACGCGATCCGATATCGACCGGCCCATGACCACAGGCGCGCCACAGTGAAACTCTCGGCCGGGGCCGTGAAAGGGGCGAGGTGGCGCAGGTGACGGCGGCTGCGGAGGCCGGGCAGGCCCGGTACAGCTACCGGCTGCGCGTGTCTGCCGCCGCTCGCACCGCCCTGGCGGCGGAGTGGGACCGATGCCGCTGGCTGTGGAACGAATGCGTCGCCAAATCCAAGGCCGTACACCTGCACAACAAGGCTCCGGCCAGAAGGCCACCTGCGGCCAGGCTCAGCTCGACAAGATGCTGGCAGAAGTCCTCCTGGAGCGCTGCTCCAGGAGGCGGCCAGCCAGGACTCCCCTCCCTTGCAGGAGGGGAGGATTCCAAGGGGAACTCTCGTGTGGGGCGGGGCGTTCGAGCGGGCAGAGTTCGGGAGCTGGGCTCGGTCTGGTTCTCGATGTCTCCAAGTGCACTACCAGATCGCTGAGTTGCCGAGTTCGCAGAGTTTCACCCCCACCTTCATGGAGGCCCGGAACCATGTCCCCGAACCAAGCCCGGCCATCCCGGCGCACCGTTCTCGGCGGGGCCGCCGCCGCGCTCACGCTGGCCGCCGGTGCCGGCACGGCCAGTGCCGCCGCCGGAACCGTAAAGAGTGCGTGGCCGACCGAGTTCCCGCTCCCGGACGGCTGGCTGCCCGAGGGCATCACCATCGGCAGAAAGCCGTACGCCTACATGGGCTCCCGCGCGAACGGCGCCGTCTACCGCACCGACCTGCGCACCGGCAAGGGCGGCGTCCTCTTCGAGGGAGCCACCGGCACGGCGTCCATCGGGCTGAAGCTGGACCACGACGGTCTGCTGTACCTCGCCGGAGGTGCCGGCGGCACCGCGCGCATCGTCGACTCCCGCAGCGGCAGGCTCAAGTCCACGTACCAACTGACCGACAGCACGGCCACGTTCGTCAACGACGTCATACTCCTCGGCGACCGCGCCTGGCTCACCGACTCCCGCAACGCCGTGCTGTACGGCGTACCCCGCGGCCGGGGCGGCGAGGTACGCAGTCTGCCGCTCGGTGGTGACTGGGTGCAGACGCCCGACGTGAACAACGCCAACGGCATCGTCGAAACCCCTGACGGCCGCGGTCTGATCGTCGTCAAGAGCACGCCGGGCGAGCTCTACCACGTGGACATCAAGACCGGTGAGGCGAAGAAGATCGCGCTGAAGGGGCAGGCCGATGTGGCCAACGGCGACGGTCTGCTGCGTATAGGCCGCACTTTGTACGTCGTGCAGAACCGGCAGAACCTGATCAGTGTCTGGGACCTCGACGCGAAGGTCACCACGGCCACGCTGAAGCGGACGATCACCGATCCCCGGTTCGACGTGCCGACCACTGCCGCCCGCTGGGGGGACCGGCTGTATCTCGTCAACGCCCGGTTCACCAGCCCTCAGACGCCCGAGACGACGTTCAACGGCGTTGCTGTTCCTGCCTAGTTCGCCGCGTCGGGCGGTCGGTCAGGCGCGGCGGCGTACGTCCTCGAGGTAGCGGAGGACCGCGGCGACGCGCCTGTCCACCTGGTCGGTGGGGGACAGGTCGAGCTTGGCGAAGATGCTGCGGATGTGCTTGTGCACGGCGCCGTCCGTGACGACGAGGCGTTCGGCGATGGCGGAGTTGCCGAGGCCCTCGGCCATCAGGGCGAGTACGTCGCGTTCGCGGGGGCTGAGGCGTTCCAGGCGGGTGTCGTGGCGGCTGCGAGTGAAGAGCTGCGCGACGACCTCGGGGTCGATAGCGGTGCCGCCGGACGCCACGCGCCGCAGTGCGTCCAGGAACTCCTCGACCCGCCCGACCCGCTCCTTGAGCAGATAACCGAGGCTGGTGACGCCGCCGGTGAGCAGTTCCGTGGCGAAGCTCTGCTCGACGTACGCGGACAGCACGAGCACGGCCAGGTCCGGCCGACGGCGTCTGGCCTCGACCGCCGCGACGATGCCCTCGTCCGTATGGGTCGGGGGCATCCGTACGTCGAAGATGGCGACATCGGGCTTGTGTACGTCGATGGCGTCGAGGATCCCGTCGGCCGTACCGGCGGTGGCCACCACGTCGAGCGACTCCGCCCGCAGCAGCAGTGCGAGCCCTTCGCGCAGCAGAGGGTCGTCCTCGGCGATCACGATCCGCATGGGAGGTCCACCTCGAGGGTTGTGGGCCCGCCGGGCGGGCTGGTCAGGGTGAGAGTGCCGTCGTGGGCCGCTATGCGGCGGCGCATACCGGTCAGGCCCGAGCCGCCGGCTTCGTCCGCGCCGCCCTGGCCGTCGTCCTTGATCTGCAGGTGCAGTCGGCCGTCGTGGCTGCGGACGGTGACGGTGGCGTGCTGGGCCCTGCTGTGCTTGGCGATGTTGGTCAGGGCTTCGGCCACGATGAAGTAGGCGGTCGCCTCGACGGATGCCGCGCACCTCGCGGTTGTCTCGACGTCGACGCGGCAGGGCACCGGGCAGTCCGCGGCCAGCCCGGCCAGCGCGCCTTCGAGTCCCCGGTCGTCCAGTACCGGCGGCAGGATGCTCCGGGACACCGAGCGCAGTTCGGCCAGCGCCCCCTCGGCGGCGCTCTGCGCGCGTTCGAGGAGTTCGTCGGCGCCCGCCGGGTCGCGGGCCACCATGCGGCGGGCGGCGCCGAGCAGGACGGTGACGTTGACGATCCGGTTCTGGGTGCCGTCGTGCAACGAGCGCTCGATACGGCGCAGTTCGGTCGCGTGGGCGTCGAGGGCGGCGGCCCGGGTGGCGGTCAGCTCCGCGACCCGCAGGGACAGGTCCGCGTCGGGGCCTGCCGCCAGCAGCCGGCGTCCCGGCCGCGCCTGCAACCGCGCCATGCCCGGCCCGAGCCCCACGATGATGGCGATCCAGGCCAGGCCCAGCGGGGTGACGGCCAAGGCGTCCAGCCAGGTCTGCGCGTTGCCGATCCCGATGGACGTGCTCGTCGCGTTCTCGGGCGCGAACGGCCACAGCAGCGGGAACGCGGTGTCGCGAATCGCAACGACGGGCAACAGCACTCCGAGCAGGCCAAGGAGCAGCCCCAGCGTCCCGTGCGTGGCCAGCCAGCCCAGCTCCCGCCGGGTGGCGGGGTTGGCAAGGGCCGGGCGCAGCCGAGTCGGTGCGGGTCCCGGGCCGATCAGCTCCGGACCCCATCGGGTGAGCCGGTCACGTTCGCGCTCGGCGACGGCGTGCAGGGCGCGCAGGGCGGCGGGCGCCATCAGCAGCCCCACTCCCGCCAGGGAGGCCACGGCGGTGACGGTCACCAGGAGGAGGACGATCAGCGCCAGGACGGCGGTACCGAATCCGCCGGCGAGCTTTTCGAGCGCGACGAGGGCGGCGCCGGCTGACCGGACAACGATGTCCCGGATACGGGTCTTTGGGGCGCCGTCAGACGCGTACCGCTGGCTCGACATGGGGTCCTCCTCGGGCAACGACCTTAGGCCGCCGATCAGTTGGCCGTCAGCTCAAGGCCCCAGGAAGCCCCGGGAAGTACAGCCTGCTGTACCCCGAACCGGGCGGCAGGCGGGCTCGGCCGCGAGCGCTCGCGATTCATAGCGTCGGTGACGACACCGGAACCGGCCGCGCCCCTCCGCGGCAACCAGGAACAGGAGCCCGAAAATGGCCGACCCCTACCGCCTCACCCCTGCCCCCGGGACGTACGCCAACCCGTCCGTCGACTCCAACATCGACCCCAACGCCGAGACCATCGGCAAGCCGCTCCCCGTCAGCGAGCCGCTCCCCGTCGTGTCCGGGTCCGGAGTCGCGCGCACCCTCCTCTGGGTGGTGTTGGTGATCAGCGTGGTCGGCAACATGGTGGCCTCGTACGCCTCCAGCACGCCTCTGCACCTCGCCTCCGGCGCCGTCACCGCGGTCTGCCTGACCGCACTGGTCGTTCAGGGCCTGCGGGGTCGTCGATGAGCAAGGTACTGAGGGGAGTTGAGGCTCCCTCGACGGTTCCGGGGCACACCCCGGCCATCGCCCTTGCGCACCTCACCAAGACGTATCCCGGAGGGGTACGTGCCCTCGACGACGTGTCCCTGACCGTCGAACGCGGCACGTTCCTCGCCGTGATGGGGCCCTCGGGATCCGGCAAGAGCACGTTGATGCACTGTGCGGCGGGACTGGACGCCCCGACCGCGGGCAGCGTCCGCATCGACGGTCACGAGATCGCGGGCCTGAACGAGACCCGCCGGACCGAACTGCGGCGCGAGCGCATCGGTTTCGTGTTCCAGTCCTACAACCTGGTGCCTTCGCTCAGCGTCGCGGACAACATCACGTTGCCGCTGCGGCTTGCGGGACGGGCCCCGGACAAGGAGTGGCTGCGGACCCTGATCGAGCGGGTCGCCCTCGGCGACCGGCTGACGCACCGGCCCGCCGAACTCTCCGGCGGCCAGCAGCAACGGGCCGCGATCGTACGGGCGTTGGTGACCAGGCCGGCCGTGGTGTTCGCCGACGAGCCGACCGGCGCGCTGGATCTGCGCAGCGCCCACGAGGTGCTGAACCTGCTGCGCGACCTCGTCGACGAGCTGCGCCAGACGGTGGTGATGGTCACCCACGACCCGGCCGCCGCGGCTCAGGCGCACCAGGCGCTTGTGATGGCCGACGGCCGGGTCGTGGACACCTTGGACGCGCCCACGGCACCCGAGCTGGCCGGCCGGCTCGTCGCACTGGGAGAGGGATAGATCATGCTGCATCTCGCGGTACGCATGGCACGGCACCGGATCACGGCGCTGCTGGCCGTGGCGTGTGCGGTGCTCGGTGGTGCGGTGCTGATCACCGGCACCGGGGTGCTGGCCGAGTCCGGACTGCGCTCGCATCTGCCGGCCGGCCGGCTCGGCGGTGCGGACGTCGTGGTCTCGGCCGATCAGACCTACCGGCCCGGCGGGGACCTGCCGATCGCGCTGCCGGAACGCGGCACGGTACCGGCGCGCCTGGTCGACCGGCTGGCCGACGTGCCCGGTGTCACCGGCGTGGCCGGCGACGTCAGCTTCCCCGCGGCCCTCGTCGACGCCCACGGCCGGGTCGTACCGGCCGAAGATCCCAGGACGGTCGGACACGGCTGGTCCTCGACCGGGCTGCTTCAGGACGCCCGGGTCGACGGCGGGAAGCCGGCCGATTCGGGCGAGGTCGCCGTGGACAGCGACACGGCCGCCGCCGCAGGTGTCCGGGCGGGCGACCGGGTCGAGGTCGTCGCGGCAGGCCGGGCCGCAGCCGAGTACCGCGTCTCGGGCGTGGTCGACGCGCCCGGAGCCGGAGTCTTCTTCGCCGACCCGACGGCCGAGCGGCTCGCCGGCCGCGACAGCGGGCCGCGTGCCGGAACGGTCGACCTGATCGGACTGCGTACCGAACCCGGCGCCACCGACTCGGTCGCCTCAGCCGTCCGCGACCAACTGCGCGACACGGACCTGGTGGTGGCCACCGGCGCGGACCGCGGTGACCTGGCGGCGCCCGACGCGGTGGCCGCGCGGTCCCTGCTGATCCTGCTCGCCGGCTCGATGGCCGGTGTCATCCTGCTGATCACCGGGTTCGTCATGGCAGGCGCGCTGGGGGTGTCGCTCGCCGGGCAGCGCCGCGAACTGGCCCTGATGCGGGCCGTCGGCGCGACCCCGAAGCAGATCCGCCGCCTCGCCGCCGCCCAGGCCATGGTCATCGCGGCCCTGGCTCTCGTGCCCGGAGTGGCCCTCGGCTACCTGCTGGCCGGACAGTTCCGGGGACAGCTCGCCGAACGCGGCGTGCTCCCGGAAGGCCTCCCCCTGACGACCAGCCCGCTGCCCGCGCTCGCCACGGCCCTCCTGCTCGCCGCCGCCGTCCAACTGTCGGCGAGGGGCGCCGCATGGCGTACGTCCCGGATGCCGGCCACCGAGGCGGTCGCCGAGTCGCGCACCGAACCCCGCAACCCGTCCCGCATCCGGACCCGTATCGGCCTGCTGCTCATCGTCGCCGCGACCGCACTCTCGGTCGCACCGCTGCTGGCCCGGACCGTGCTCGGCGCGACCGCCACCTCCATGGCCGGCATCATCGGGGCGATCGGCCTGGCCATGGCGGGCCCCGCCCTCGTCCGGCTCGTCGGCGACACCTTGTCCCGGCGTCTGCGGCCCGGCGCCTCCGCGCCGACCTGGCTGGCGATGTCCAACGTCCGCGGCTACGCCCTGCGCATCGCGGGAGTCGTCAGTGCCCTCGCCATGGCGGTCGTGTTCGTCCTGACGTACACCCTCACCCAGACGACCGTGATGACCGCCACCTCGGACGACGTCCGCACCGGCACCCTCGCCCAGCAACGCCTCGGTGCGCCGGATCTCGGCGGACTGCCCGACGGCACGCTCTCCGCCGTGCAGGAGACCGCCGGCGTACAGGCCGCGGCGCCCGTCGGCAACACCACCGTGGTCTGGCGCTACCAGCTGTTCGGCGAGAACGAGGTCGAATCCGCCTCCGCGATGATCCTGACCCCGGCCGCACCGGCCGTCCTCGACCTCGACGTACGGTCCGGCAGCCTGGACCGGCTCACCGGGGACACCATCGCGGTCAGCAGCGACGTCGCCCGCTCGCGCGGTGCGGAACTCGGCAAGCGGGTCAGTCTGATCCTCGGCGACGGCACCCGCGTGACCCCTCGGGTCGTCGCCGTCTACGCCCGGGGCCTCGGCTTCGGCCCTCTCGTCCTCTCCCAGCACCTCGCGAACGGCCACACCGCCACGAGCCTCGACGAGAGCATCCTCGTTCGCACGGACGGCACGGCGACGGCACAGCGCAACCTCGCGCAGCTGGTGGAATCCCGCCCTGGCCTGGCGCTGGAGCCCACCGACACCGCAGCGGGCGGCAGCCTGAGCGAGGCCCCGCCCGAGGTGTGGATCAACCTGGCCACCATCGTCGTACTCCTCGGCTACCTCCTCCTCAGCATCGCCAACAAGCTCGTCGCCACCACCGCCCAACGCCGCGGTGAGATAGCCACACTGCGCCTGAACGGCACGACGCCACGTCAGATCCGCGCGATGATGCGCCGCGAGGCCGCGGTGATCGGCGTCGCCGCCGTCACCACGGGCCTGGTCCTGTCCGCGATCCCCCTCACCCTGCTGGGCATCGGCTTCCTCGACCGCCCCTGGGCCGCGGGCCCGGCCTGGCTGCTGCCCGCCACAGCGCTCACGATCATCAGCCTCGCCTTCGTCACCATCGAACTGCCCACCCGACGGGCGCTGCGTACGGCCCCTGCGGACGCGCTCGCCGACCGTGGATGACGGCCGGCCCCGCCTGCCTCGTGATGCGAGTTCGTCCTCAAAGGCAACCCCACACCCTCATCACGACTCTCACAGGTTGCTCACATGCTTGATCATGACTCTCGCAAACTAGGAACACATGACCAGACAGCAGCACCGCAATCGCCCGAAGCGTGCGGCATTAGCCGCGGGATTCGCGCTCACCGCCGTCGTCGCCGGGGCGGGAGCCGCCCCCGGGGCCGGGGCGGCGGAGGCGGGAACGGCGGGCAAGCCGAAGCTCAAGCTGATCGCCGCGTCGGACTCGTTGACGCTCGACCGCTGGGAGGGGGAGGAAGGGGTCACTCTGGACCTCGGCACGTACGTCACGGTCGACGGCGCGCCGCTGGAGTTCAAGGTGACCCGGAAGTCGTACAAGGATCCCATCGTCGCCCAGCAGATCATTCACGACGGAACGAAGACGAAGGCCAAGAAACTGCCCGCCGGGCTGATGAAGGACTTCTCCGGTCTGCCCGGCTTCCTGGAGGTGTCGGTCAAGAACGCGGCCGGCGAGGAGGTCTCGAAGACGAAGCAGACCTTCTGCCCGAACAACGCCTCCGGGCGGATCCGGCCGGACGCCCCCGCCACGTCGAAGTATCCGCAGGGCTGCTCCACCAACCCGTTCACGCTGGGCTCGGTGTGGGGCGTCGAGAAGGGCTGGGCGTCCAACACCACGCGGTGGGACTACGGGTCGGAGGTGGACCTGCCGGCGGGCGAGTACACGGCGAACGTGGCGGTGGCCAAGAAGTACCGCGACCTGTTCGGTATCCCCGACGACCGGCCGACCATCAAGTTGACGGTCCGTGAGAACAGTTTCGAGGACGGCGAGGGAGTGGCCGCCTCGCGGTCCTCGGCCCCCTCCGGAGGGCACCAGGCCGCCGGGCACGACGCGGACGCCTCTTCCCAGCAGGGTCCCCGCGGCGCCGACGAGCCGGCCCCGCCCGCCGTGTCGCACGCGCTGGAGGACCGCGGCGTGACGCCCCAACCGGGCGACGGACCCGGCTACACCGACGGCTCGCCCATCGCGCCCGCGGCCGAGCCGAAGCCCAACGCCAAGCGGCCCACCGGCCGGGCGGGTGTCGCGGCGAACGTGCCCAAGCCGGACCTGCGTTCGGTGCCCGCCTGGGGCATCGAAATCACCGATGGCGAGGACGGTGACGTGGCGGGCAAGGACTACCTCGCCTTCAGCGCCACCGTCTGGAACGCCGGCCCCTCCCCGCTCGTCGTGGACGGCTTCCGCAGCCCCGGCAAGGACCTGATGGATGCGTACCAGTACTTCTACGACGCCGACGGCAAGCAGGTCGGGTACGCGCCCACCGGCACCATGGAGTGGGACGCGCGGGACGAGCACGAGCACTGGCACTTCACGGACTTCGCGAGCTACCGGCTGCTGAGCGAGGACCAGACCAAGGAGGTGCGCAGCGGCAAGGAGGCCTTCTGCCTGGCCAACACCGACGCGATCGACTACACGGTGAAGAACGCCAACTGGCACCCGGAGAACACCGATCTGGAGACCGCCTGCGGTGAGAAGAACGCGATCTCCGTCCGCGAGGTCCTCGACGTCGGCTCCGGCGACACCTACAGCCAGTACCGTCCCGGCCAGTCCTTCGACATCACCGACCTGCCGAACGGCACGTACTACATCCAGGTCATCGCCAACCCGGAGAAGCGCCTTCAGGAGACGAACACCGGCAACAACGTCGCGCTGCGCAAGGTGATCATCGGCGGTGAGCAGGGTGCCCGCACGGTGACCGTGCCGCCGCACGATCTGATCGACGCCCCGTAGGAGACGACGGTGTCCCTGGGACCCGCCCCGGTACGTACCGAGGCGCGGGCCTCAGGGGCACCGGCACCGCGCCTCGGTACGTACCGGCGGCCTTCGGTGGCTTCAGCCCGTCAGCCCGGCGCGTGCCGTCGCCCGATGCGTGCCTACCCTGGATATGTGGCTCGGTCCAACGACGAGGTCGCCGCGCTGCTCTCCGAGTACGCGGATCTGATCTCGATCACTGGAGGAGACGCGTACAGGGTGCGTGTCTACGAGAAGGCTGCCCGCGCCGTCGGCGGTTACCACGCCGAGGTGTCCACCCTCGACGTCAAGGGCCTCCAGGAGATCCCCAACGTCGGCAAGTCGATCGCCGAGAAGATCGTCGAGTACTTCCGCAGCGGCAGCGTGTCCGCGGTCGAGGAGCTGCGGGCGAAGATCCCCGCCGGGGTCCGGCGGCTGACGGCCATCCCCACGCTCGGCCCGAAGAAGGCCAGCGTCCTGTACGAGGAGCTGGGCATCTCCTCCGTGGAGGAACTGGCCGACGCCATCCACGAGGAACGGCTGCGCGACCTGAAGGGCTTCGGGCCGAAGACGGAGGAGAACATCCTCCACGGCATCGAACTCCTCCAGTCCTCCGGAGACCGCGTCCTGCTCGATGTCGCCATGGACCTCGCCGACGACATCGTCGCCGAACTGTCCCGGGTGACCGGCTGCCGGCGGTGCACGTACGCCGGGTCGCTGCGCCGCTTCCGCGAGACGATCGGCGACATCGACGTGCTCGCCGCGGCCGCCAGGTCGGCGCCGCTGATGCGGGCGTTCACCGAGCTGCCGTATGTCTCGGAGGTCATCGCGCACGGCGAGAAGAAGACGTCGATCCGCACCACCAAGGGTCTGTCCGTTGACCTGCGCGTCGTACCGCCGGACTCGTGGGGCGCGGCCCTCCAGTACTTCACGGGGAGCAAGGCGCACAACATCCGCACCCGGGAGCTGGCCGTCCACCAGAAGCTCAAGCTCTCCGAGTACGGGCTGTTCGACGCCGAGAGCGGGGAGAAGATCGTCTCCAAGACCGAGGAGGAGGTGTACGCCCGGCTCGGCCTGCCGTGGATCCCGCCGACGCTGCGCGAGGACCGCGGCGAGATCGAGGCGGGGCTGCGTGGCGAGCTGCCCGACCTGGTGACGGAGGCGGACATCCGGGGTGACCTGCACACGCACACCGACCTCACCGATGGCCTTGCTCCGCTCGAGGAGATGATCGCCGCGGCCGCCGAACGCGGCTACGCCTACTACGCGATCACCGATCACGGGCCCAACCTGTACATGCAGCGGATGACCGACGAACGGATGCTGGCCCAGCGGGAGCGTGTACGGGAGCTCGACGGGGAGTACGCAAAGCGCGGCAAGCGGGGTGGTATGCGGCTGCTGCACGGCGTGGAGTTGAACATCGATCCGGACGGCGGCGTGGACTGGCCCGAGGAGTTCCTGGCCGGCTTCGATCTGTGTGTGGCCTCGGTGCACTCGCACTTCAACCAGGGGCGTGAGGCGCTGACCCGTCGGATCGTACGGGCCTGCGAGAACCCGTACGTCACCATCATCGGTCACCCCACCACCCGGATCCTCGGCAAGCGGCCGGGTGTCGACGTCGACCTCGACGCGGTCTTCGCCGCCTGCGCGCGCACCGGTACGGCGCTGGAGGTCAACGCCCACCCCGACCGGCTGGACCTGCGCGACGAGGACATCCTGCGGGCCAAGCGGCACGGGGTGAAGTTCGCCGTCGACAGCGATGCCCACGCGATGCTTCACCTGGACAACATGCGTTACGGCGTGGGCACGGCGCAGCGGGGCTGGCTCACCAAGGAGGACGTGATCAACACGTGGCCGGAGGCCCGGCTGAGGCGGTTCCTGCGCAAGGAGGCGGCGGGGCGCTGAGGCGATCGCGGGCGCCCTTCGGCGACCTTCGGGCGGAGTGCCCCCGCCTTCGTGGTAGAGCCAGCCCTACCTTCGGTTCGGGAGTGGGCGTCATCGTGCTCGTGAGCTGGTCGCGGCAGGGTTGGAGCAGTTGATCCCAGAGGTTCACCGCTCCCACCTGCCGGAAGGAAAGTCATGAACGCGGCCGACATACGCCCGAGTTCGGCCGCATCCGCATCCGCATCCCCCGCTCGCCCCGGTCCCCTCGCGTCCTTCGCCCGCTTCGTCCTGTGCGGCGGCGGGATCGGGGTCCTCTCCAGTGGTGCCGTGGGGCTGCTGGCCGCGCTGATGCCCTGGGCGGTGGCGAACGCCCTGATCACCGTCGGCTCCACTCTCCTCTGCACGGAGCTGCACGCACGCTTCACCTTCGGGGCCGGGCGGCGGGCCGGATGGCGTCAGCACTGGCAGTCCGCGGGATCGGCCGCAGCGGCCTATCTGGTGACCTGTGCGGCGATGTTCGCTCTCCACGCGGTCCAGTCGTCGCCCGGGATGCTGACCGAGCAGGCCGTGTACCTCAGCGCCTCCGGGCTCGCCGGTATCGGGCGCTTCCTGGTGCTGCGGCTGTACGTCTTCGCCTCAGCCCGTCGTGGTGAAGCCGTTCCTGACCTTGTCGAAGACGGGGCGGTAGCCGGCCCATTGGGCGTCCGGGGCCGAGAGGTAGATGTCGTACTCCTTGGCGCCCTCCCGGCCGTACCCGAGGTCGATGGCGCGGAACGCCCGGGCGCGGCCCTGGAACGTGAACTCCCATACCGCCGCGGGCTGTCCACGGAACGAGGTCTTCTGCATCCGCAGCTTCCGGTACGACGTCGGATAGTTGACCTTGGTGTTGGCCTCGATGGTCTTGAAGTGCTCGACGGGGTGCGAGCCGGCGGGGTCCACGACGCCGACCGTGATCTCGGCCAGCTTGGTCGGGTCGATGTAGCTGACCCCTTCGGGGGTCTTTCTGTTGAGCTTCCAGCCGTCCGGGACGGGGAAGGCGACGCCGTGGCGCTTGTCGCGGACCAGGTGGTAGCCCTCGGGCACGGGCGGGGGCTTGAACGGCGGTGCGGTGGTCGTACCGGGGCTCGGCGCGGCGTCGTCGGTCGTCCCGCCCTCGTACGTCGTCACGTAGAGCGCGCCTGCGACGGCCGCGCCCGCCACCGCCGCCGCCACGGTGCTCCAGAGCAGGGCGCGGCGCTTGCGGCTCCGGCCGCCCCCGCCGTCGCCGGTCCTGGTGGGCGTGCCCGGCACGTCCGGCACCTCTGACGCGTCCGGCATGTCCGTCCCTCGGCCCCGGCCTCCGTCTGAGCCCATCACCGAACCGGGTGTCGAACCAGTCACCGAGCCCGTCCGCGTCCCCGTGCCCGCGAACGCCGCAGCCCGATGCACCTCCGTCGGCTGCCCGGCCCGTATGGCCTGCAGCGCCCGCTCCGTCTGCTCCGCCGAAGGCCGCCCGTCCGGCTCCTTGACCAGCAAGGCCTCGATGAGCGGTTCCAGCGGACCGGCCTGCGTCATCGGTCCCAGGGGGTCGGTGGCGATGGCGTACGCCGTCTCCATAGCCGTGTCCTTGCGGAACGGTGGCCGTCCCTCCACCGCCTGGTGGAGTGTGGCGCCCAGCGCCCACAGGTCCGAGGCCGGTCCGGGGGTGAGGCCCCGCATCCGCTCGGGCGCCATGTAATCGATCGAACCGACCATCTCGCCGGTCTTCGTCAGCGTCGACGTGCCGTCCGTCATCGCGATGCCGAAGTCCGTGAGGACCACGCGGTCGTCGGAGGCGAGCAGTACGTTGCCGGGCTTGACGTCGCGGTGCAGCACTCCGGCGGCGTGGGCGGCGCGCAGGGCGGCGATCATGCCGAGGCCGATCCGGGCCGCCTCCTCTGGCGGGAGGGTCCTCTCGCCCTTGAGCAGGTCGCCGAGTGTGACCGAGGGCACGTACTCCATGACGATGCAGGGCAGCCCCCCGTCGTCGACGACGTCGTGCACGACGACCACGTTGGGATGGGTGATACGGGCCGCGCTGCGCGCCTCGCGCCGCATGCGCTCGTACAGCGTGGCCAGTTCGTCGTCGGACAGATGGTGGTGCGCGTGCAGTTGCTTCAGCGCGATCTGGCGGCCCAGGACCTCGTCCTCGGCGCGCCACACCGTGCCCATGCCACCACGGCCGATCCGCTCGGCCAGCCGGTACCGCCCGGCAACGAGCCGTCCCTCGTCCGACACGTCCCAGCCTCCGCCAACTTTGCTCACGTACATCACGTTCGATTTGCTTCGCCACGATAGCTGTCGCGCATGACGGGGCGACGACCGTGACCACGTGGCCAACAGCACACAACCATCGGGCTTCCGCGACCGTCAGGGCTTCGCAGTCACCGTAAGTGAGGGCCGTCGGCACCGGCCTCGGCCGAATGGCCGAGGCGCGCGCCCGGGCTCGCGGGCGAGGGTGAAGCCACTTCCTCCCCCTGGCCGGCAGTCGGCCAACAGGGGCTCCATTCCTCGGACTTCAGGAGTACGTGATGCAGCGCAAGTTCCTCGTCGGCCTCATCGGCGGTGCGAGCGCCGTGGTCGCCCTCGGCGGTGTCGGCACCTATCTGCTGTCCGGCACCGAGTCCACCACCGCCCTTGACCACCCCACGCTGGACGCGCGGATTCTCCTCCACCAAGCCGAGCCTGTTCACCGGGACCGACCAGCAGATGGCGGTCCTGGGCGTGGCGCTACTGGTGATGCCCGTGATCGTGCTGGCAGCGGCGGCCGGACGGCTGGGGGCGGCCCGGCGCGAGCAGCGGCTCGCCGCGCTGCGGCTGGCCGGGGCGACCCCGCGGCAGATCATCGCCATGACGGCGGCCGAGGCGGCTGCCGTGGGCGGGGCCCGCGGGCCCGGGTCGCCGACCCGGGCCCCATTCTTCTGCGGCAACATATGCCGCTGACATTGCTAATGCAATGTCGATTGAAAGTTTTAGTATCCGTGAAAGGCATATCCCGGGGGTACCTGCCGACGGGAATTTTGAGGATCGGTCGACTCCGTGGCGTCCGGCGACTCTGGCGAGTCAACTCGGCCCTGCGACACGACACGTGCGTGCCGTCCGTCCATGAATCCGCCGGGCTGAACCTGCGGAGTCGCATTGGCGCCGGCCCAACATCGCACTCTTGCCCCGCTGTTCACGCCGTGCCACAGTGGCCTGCGACCAGCCAGCGGTTCTGACCAAACCGCCCGGGTCGTGTGCAATCGAACGAACGGGCGGATGACCGTCGTCACGGGGGATCGAAATTGAGCCTGCCATCAGACAGAAAATATATTCATGAAGAGACTCGCGTCCGTTGCGGAGAGTTCAGCATCCCGCCATGGGTGCGTAATGCAGATCTGTCTCTCCTGACGCAGCGCGAACGCGAGGTCCTCGCCGCACTGGGTGACTGCCAGTCGAACACGGTGATAGCTGACCGTCTCTGCATCACGGAACGGACCGTGAAGAAGCATGTCACCAGCCTCTTCATCAAGCTGGAGATCACGTCCCGGACGGAAGCAGCCATCATCGCGATACTCAGGAAGTCACCCGCAAAGTGTCCTTCGGGACACTGATATTCCTCGCAAGGCACATGACATCTTCGCTGAGTCAACATCAACCGCAGGGGAGAACAACTGTGTCTGCGTCAACTCTGGTACGGGAACCCATAACCGCCGGCGAATCGGTACAGGCGAAGGCCGTCAGCGCCTACACGAACGCGTCGATCGGCGCGTACGTGGCTGCGATCACGGCGCCCGCACGTGCCCTTGAGTCGGTCAAGGCGAAGGTCGACAAGGGCCTCGTCCGCTACGACGCCTGGTTCCTGATCTTCACCGCTGTCATCCTCGCCCTGGGCGCCACCATCTTCGCCGGACTGGTCGTCTGGTGTGTGGTGAAGAAGGGCAAGAGGTTCAGCGGTAACTGGTCCTTCAAGAACTTCGGCCTGAAGGTCAGCGCCGAATGCGTGTAGCCGCCTGACGGCTGTGTTTGCCAGGTGCCCAGGAAGCCCGGAAGTACCCGGGCTTCCTGGGCACCTCCCTGGTTGACTGACTCGGTAAAGGATCAACGCGATCGTGTCTCTCCTGAATGTCAACGACGTCAGCTATTCCTACGACGGAATTGTCAACGTCCTGTCGGATGTGTCGTTCACGGTCGAGGAAGGCAGGATCGTCGGTCTCGTCGGCCCCAACGGCTCCGGCAAGTCCACATTGATCAGGAACATCTTCGACCTCGTGCGCCTTCAGTCCGGGTCCATCCGGATCGGCAGCCATGAGCACGCCCTGCCTGAGGCGAAGCAACTGGGCATGTATCTGTCCAGCAACGACTACCTGCCCGAGTTCCTCACCGCCCGCGAGTACATCTCCATGATGGGCAAACTGTTCGACCTCGATGTCGACCACGATGAGGTCATCGGCCTGTTCCGTAAGTTCTCGATGGAGGGTCGTTACGACCATCTCATCGAGGACTACTCCCACGGCATGCGTAAGAAGACGCAGCTGGTGTCAGCGCTCGTCATGCGCCGGCCTCTGACCATCATCGACGAGACCCTCAACGGCATCGACCTGGAAGCCCTGCACCTCGCCGAGAAGGAGTTCCGGCGGGTTCGCGACGCGGGCCGCTCGATCCTTCTGTGCACGCACGACTTCGCCGTGCTGGAACGTCTGGCCGACCGCACCCTCTTCCTCGACCTGGGCCACGTGGTGTACGACGAGCCGACGAAGGATCTGGTCGAAGAACACGGATCGCTGGCCGCCATGGTGTTCGACTACCTCGAAACGTCCCAGCGATGACGGCGGTACGGCTGAGGCAGTCCACGGTCCTGGCCCACATGCTCCTCGTCTTCTTCCGTCGCCGGGTACTGCGGGCCGGAGTCCTGAAGTCCACCCCGATCAGAGTGTTCGTCATGGTGGCAGCCGCCCTGCTCCTGGGCGTCATGTGCACCGCCGCCTACTACTTCCTGCGCCCCCTGGCCACCGAAGCAGCCGTGTGGCGACTGATGTTCAACACCTCGACGGTGTCCCTCCTGCTGTGGGTACAGATCGCGTTCCTGCTGGTGAAGGTGTTGTTCATCAATGCCGAAGGGATGCTCCAGCTCAGCTATCAGCTACCGGTCACCAACCGGGAACGCTCGACGGCGTTCCTCATATACGAAGCGGTGATGACCGCCATCGTGGCCGCTGCCGGCCTGGTCTCCCTCTGTGTCAGCGCGCTGATCCTCCTCGGCCCGTCCGCGACCGGATACATCACGACATCGGTCATTCTGCCGGTCGCCCTGAGCTACCTGGTGCTTTCTGTTCTGTACCAGCTGCTGACCCGGATGTGGATGCTGATAGGGCTCAGCCGGATGGCAGGCATCCTCAACGTACTTGTCCTGTTCGCGGTGCTGGCCTTTTACTCCGCGCAGATGGTGCCGATGGTCCAGGACATATCCGGTGCGTATCTGGGCAAGCGGACTGAGTACACGTGGGCCACGTCGGTGTCCTGGGCGTGGAACGAGTATGGGCCCTGGCTGACTCTGGCCGCCGCGGTGGCATCGTCGGCCGTGCTGATGGCCCTGGCCTTCGTGCTCGCCCCGAACCAGCATGTACGCCAGTCCCGCTATCTGAAACTTCCCGGAAGCGTACGACTGGGAGGCGTTCTGGGACCTTATGACTGGTGTCTGCTGCGCAGCGCACAGACCGTTGCCGCTGCCGCGATGGCGGTCGCAGTTTTCGTTTACCTCCTGCTGGCCAAACCCTCGATGAACCCGATGTGGGGGCTTGCTGCCTTGTCCTTCGGTGGCCTGTATCAGTTCACCGCCACCCAGCCGTTGCGGATGCTGCCCGGCACTCAGGCGTCGGCCTGGCGGGTCTACGTACGGCTTATGAGGGCGCAGTCGGTCTTGCTAGCGGTGTTTGCCGTGCCCGCTCTCGCGGTCACGTCGGTGATCTATCCGGACCGGTTGCTCTCCAGCGCGACGGCTCTGGCGAGCTGTCTCGGCGGGGCAGTCATGACCACGTGTATCAGCATCGTGTTCCCGGCAGAGAAGGACAATCCGTTCTCCGTGTTTCTGGGGCTGTCGGTGGTCGCCATCGTTCTGAGCCTGTCAGTGATCGGGCTGGGCCTGCTCAATCTCCCGCCCTGGGCGGTGGTGGTCTGCCTTGCCGGGGCGGCCGCCGCGTTCGTCTGGTATGCGGTGCAAGGAATCCACACAAGCGAGTCGAGGAGAAGGAATGCTCAAGGCACGGTCGGTCGTGAAGGCCGCCATAGGGGCCGCGCTGCTCACACTGGTCACGGTAATGGTGACCCTGCTCGCCCTCATGTTCTCAACGGGAAGTGACGACGTCGGCGAACGGAAAGCGTTCTTCGGGTCGTTGGTCTTCGAGACGGTGGACAAGGCCAACGGGGCAACGAGCATCACTACCGGTGTTGACAACCCAGTCCCGATCATCGCCCTGTTCCTCGTACTCACCATCATCCTGACGATGGCCCAGATCATCTACCGGGGGTTGAAGCAGCGCCGTGACCAGCTCCTCAACGAGATGCCCGGCAACTGACCTGAAGATCCGCACCGTTGGCTGGACGGTGGCCGCCCAGGTGTGGCCACTGCTGGCGTTCGCCGGCGTCCTCCTGGCCGTGGCTCTGGCCTGGAGGGCGCGCTCCGGTGACCCGGTACCGGCCGAGATGGCGTGGATCGTGCTGGTCAAACCAGCCACCCTGGGCCTTGTGGCCCCATTCGCCCTGCACGAGTCGGCGCACGCCCTCGTCCTCAAACGGATCCGTACGGTCACTCACATCACGATCGAGCGGACTGCATGGCGCACGTCGGTGATCCCGGAAGGGGCCATGACAGCACGGCAAACAGCTGTCGTGGCCCTGGCCGGGCCGTCTGCTTGCATCGCGGTGGGCGCCCTCCTGTGGCTCCCAGGCCTCGACCGGACCTTGGCCTGGTGGTACCTCGCGCACATCGTGTTCCTGCTGCCGTTCTTCGGCGACGGCCGGGCCCTTTGGCACAGCTTCCGCGCGACATGACGACAGCCAGAAGACAGGAGTTGACATCCTCCGCCCCGTGACGGTCAGCGGACACCGCCGGTGCGCCCGTTCCGCACGGACGATCAACCCCGCGGCCGGCACAGGCAGTTCAACAGAATCAGCGGTCTACGCTCTCGTCATGACGATCACGTACGAGTGGCGGGGCGACTTCGACAACGCAGCCGTCAATGCGCTGCATGCAGCGGGATTCGACCATCGGACCTCGGATGTCGATTGGCTGGCCAGGGTGCAGCGTCACAGCCTCGGCTGGGTGTGCGCACGCCATGACGGTGATCTCGTCGGCTTCGTGAACGTCGCGTGGGACGGCGGCGTCCACGCGTTCATCCTGGACACCGCGGTCGCAGCGAGCCACCGCCGCTCCGGGATCGGAGCCGGGCTCGTCGCCGAGGCCGCCCGACAGGCCCGTACGGCCGAATGCGAATGGCTGCACGTCGACTTCGAGGACGACCTGCGGTCGTTCTACTTCGACGCCTGCGGGTTCAAGCCGACGACCGCGGGTCTTATCGCGCTCTAAGCCGACCTCGCCGCATTGCGCCTGCCTTACGTGACAGGGCCCCTGTCAGGCACGACAGGGGCCACTTGGTCGGGGGACGCGTGGAGCTCAGACGGGGAACTGCCCGCTCTTGACGGCGTCGACGAACGAGGACCAGCCGCCCACCGGGAAGAGGAGGGCGGGGCCGTGGGGGTTCTTGGAGTCACGGACGGGGACGGTGGTGTGTCCGTCGGTCCGCGGTGCGGGGCGCCGGTTCGGCTCGCACGAGGCGCTGTGCGCCCGCCACCGGGCGGCTCCTGGGTGAGCGTGGCTTGCGCCCCTGCGCCATGCGATCAACTCCCGTACTTGAAAGCCGCGTTGTCAGGCCCGACCTACTAGCAGCGTAGCGACGCCGACCACAGGCTGTGAGGGAAAGGTCACGCAAAGAACACTCGCAACCGCATCGCTGGTGCAGGGGCGTGGCCGTCAACCGCAAGGGAGTTGATGACATGACCCACGCTGTCGCGAGGCTGCTCGAGCCGCTGCTGCGGCTCCTGTTTCCTGCCCGAGGCCGCCACCGGGCGGCAGGCGCATCCCTCGGACCACGCTTCATCCACGGCGTGGAGGTGTCGGCATGACCGACCGCACCGATACCCCGCGACTGCTTCCGTGGTCCACCCCGGAAGGCAGGCCCGCCTACCTCATCGCCGACGGAACCGGCTATCTCTCCCGCATGGCGGACACCATCGAAAGCGTCCAGCTCGGCATGGCGGGCGACCTCCTCGACCACGCCGCCGACATGCTCACCGACCACAAGGTCACACCGGCCCAACTCCGGTTCCTGCTCGCGCGGATGAGCGAGTCCCTGACCGACGTACACCGCATCGCGGAGAGCCGGGGCGCGCGCCTGCCAGGGCCCGCCTACGGCGACGATTTCACGTAGAACGACGAAAACAGCAAAGTCAGCTTCAGTTTCACGCAGATCCTCGACGCGGAACCAAAGCTGACTTTGAGTTTTCTGCTAACGGCGCCGCAGGCGGTTACCAGGCACCACCCCCGGCGACGGCACGGTGGCTGAACGTCGGCGCAAACCTCCCGGCACCTGACCGGTGGTGGTGTTCCGGGGTGTGACGAGGCGTCACATGCGCTCGGGCGGTGGGCGCGGCAAGGTCCTGGTGGTCGGTGCGGGCCCGGCCGGGCTTGTGGCGGCCTGGCTGCTCAAGCGGGCCGGGCACGAGGTCACGCTGCTGGAGGCCAACGGCAATCGTGTCGGCGGCCGGATCAAGACCTTCCGGACCGGCGGCCACGAGAAGGCGGCGCAGCCGTTCGCCGATGCGCGGTGCCGTCATGGATCGAGGGCGCGCTGGAGTCGGGCGTACGGGCGGCACTCGAGGTGCACCTGACGTGACTGGCGGCCTGACAGTGCGCTCAGCGGCGGCGCATCAGGATCGCCGTGAACTGCTGGGACGTGCCCCAGGGGGTGAGGTGTTCTTCGCCCGCGGTGTCGACGAGTTCGTAGCCGGGAAACTCGGCGGCCAGCTCGGTGTGGGTGTAGCGGACGATCGGGAGGCCGCTGCAGGTGGTGGGGCCGTCGGGGCCGAAGGTCGCCACTACGAGCCGGCCACCCGGGCGGAGGGAGCGGTTCAGGGAGGTCAGGTAGTCGGCGCGTTCGTCGGGCTCGGTGAGGAAGTGGTAGACGGCGCGGTCGTGCCACAGGGCGTACTCGCGGCCCATGCGCAGGTCGAGGACGTCGGCCACGGTGAGGGTGACGTCCGCGCCTGCCGGGCCGAGGCGGTCGCGGACCGTCTGGAGGGCGGTGGTGGACAGGTCCACGGCCGTCAGGTCGCGGTAGCCGCGTTCGAGCAGGTGGTCCACCAGGGTCGACCAGCCGGCGCCCACGTCGATGACCGGCTCGTCGAGGCCGACTCCGGCCTTGTCGACCAGGCCCAGGGAGAGCCCCGGGACCGACTGCCACCAGGAGACTCCGTCGATGTCCTTGCTGTGGTGGACGCCTTCCCAGAACTCCGTACGGGCCGCCGGGTCGTCGGGGCGCTGGATGCCGTGGTCGGTCATGGTCCGACCGTAGACCTGGTGCGCCTGCCTCGGCACCCCGGACGGGTGCCGTCATGGTTCGGTAAGGATCCAGCCACTGCCTGTCGTGCCCGGTCGTCGCTACGGTCGGAACCATGGTCGAACTGACAGGTCTGGATCGCGCGTCGAGTTCGCCGAATCCCCTCGGCGAAGTCGACGCCCTGGTCGATGGCGGCGACATGGACTGTGGCAGCGGTTTGTTGCTGCTGATCACCCGCGCGATGCGGCGGCTGGAGCCCGGTCAGCTGCTCGGAGTGCGCAGCGCGGAGGTGAGTGTGGACACCGATCTGCCGGTCTGGGCCGAGCTGGTCGGGCATGACGTCGTCACCCGGGTGGCCGAGTCGGAGCAGGGGCCTTGGTGGTTCGCCGTGAGCAAGTCCGTGAGCAAGTCCGGTGGGGGAGACAAGGGCGGGCGTGCGGAGCAGCCGGGCACCGTTTTCAGCCAGGGTGAGCGGACGCCCGTGGGCCGGCGGCTGTGGATCTACACCAACTTCGACTGCAACCTCGCCTGCGGCTACTGCTGCGCCGAGTCCTCCCCGAAAGCCGCCGCCCGGCGTTTCCAACCGGCCCTCGCCGCCGAGGTGTTCGACGAGTTCAAGGCCCAGGGCGGTCGCGAGGTGTTCCTCACCGGCGGCGAGCCCTTCATGCAACCGGAGCTGGGCGCCCTCGTCGAGGCGGCGGACGGTCTGGAACGCACCGTACTGACCAACGGAATGATCTTCGCGAAGGGCAACCGCCGGAAGACCCTCGAGAGCCTGGACCGCGACGTCGTCCTCCAGATCAGCCTCGACTCGGCCACCCCCGAACTGCACGACCGGCAGCGGGGCGCGGGCTCGTGGGCGCGGGCGCTCGACGGGATCGAGCTGGCGCGTTCGCTCGGGTTCCGGGTGCGGGTGGCCGCGACGCTGTACGACGAGGACCCGAAGGGTGCCGAGGCGCTGCACCGACGCCTGGACGACGCTCGCATCGCCCCGCCGGACCGGATCATCCGGCCGGTGGCCCAGGAAGGCTTCGCCGACAAGGGCGTACACGTGGCATTGGAGAACCTGGAGCCGGAGCCCACGCTCACCGTGGACGGCGCCTGGTGGCATCCGGTGGCGGTCACCAACCCGCATCTGCGGATCGCCGACGCCCCGCTGCCGCTCGCCGAGGTCTTCGGAGTCGTACGGGACACGCTCGCCGTCCAGGATGCCGCCGACCGGTCGGGACGCGAGGTGTTCCGCTGTGCCTGAGAACTCTGCGCCTGATGCGCCTCAGCCTCGGAGAACGCGTACGCCCGGGCTCGCGCCCGTGCGCTGGCTCTTCGCCCCCGCGACCGACCCCGTCCCTCGTCAACAGGCCGTCGCAGCCGCCTTCCTGCGCGTCCTGCTCGGGCTCATGTGGCTCTACAACGTGGCGTGGAAGCGGGCCCCGGACTTCGGGGAGGACACGAAGACAGGGCTCTACAAGTTCACCGCGTTCGCCGTGAGCGACCCGGTGCTCCCGCCGTACAGCTGGATCGTGGAGCACGCCGTACTGCCCAATATCCAGGTATTCGGATGGGGCGTGCTGATCGCCGAGACCGCGCTCGCCGTGATGCTGCTGACCGGTGCCTGGGTACGGGTGGCCGCGCTGCTCGGTGTGGCCCAGTCCCTGGCCATCGGCCTCTCTGTCGCCTACGGCCCGCACGAATGGCCATGGGCGTACTGGCTGATGATCGGCGCCCATGTGGTGATCCTGTTCTCCTCGGCGGGGCGGGCGTTCGCCGTGGACGCGGTGCGCTCCCGCACCGGCTCCGCCCGGAGCCTCGGTCTGGTGTGGGGCGCGGTCGCGGTGGTCGCCGGCGCCGTCACCGTGGTGGGCACGGCCGGCGACGATCCGCTCGACCCGCGCGGCTACATCCTGGGTTCCTCCGATCCCTCGGTCAGCCTCGGCGCGTACAACCTCGTCGGTGGCGTCGTGCTGCTGGTGGCCGGCGCACTGGTGCTCGTGGCCACCCTCGGCCGGGCCGCCTTCCTCGGCTGGGCGGCGGCACTCGTCGGGGTGGGCGCCGCGCTGTCCCTGTACGCCCAGATCGGCTTCAGCGACCCCTCCCTGGGCGGCACCGCGACCTCGGCTGCCTTTCTGCTGTCGGTCGCCGTGGTCGCCATGACGGTCGCCGCCGCGCCGGGACGGGCGTCGCCGTCGCCTTCGCCGCGCGACTGAGCCCCCCGATCACCCGGCCAGGAGAGCCGGCAGACCCAGGACCATCAGGAAGGCCAGGAACCAGGAAGTGTCCATGCCTGTACGACCGATGACCCGCCGTACCTTGCTCCTGGGCGCTGCCGGAGCCACCGGAGCGACCGCCCTGCTGAGCGCCTGCGGCGGCGGCGCGAGCGGCAGCGGCGGCGGGTCCGGCTCGCGGCAACTCGGGATCTCCGCCATCCCCGATCAGGACCCCGAGCTGCTGAACCGCCTCTATCCGGCCGTGGCCGAGCGGTTCGCCGACGCCACCGGCCTGAAGGTCGCCTACCGCCCCGTCACCGACTACACCGCCGTCGTAAGGGCCTTCGAGATCGGCGACATCCACCTGGCCTGGATGGGCGGGCTGACCGGCGTACAGGCACGCGAGCGGGTACGGGGCGCCACTGCCATAGCGCAACGCGACATCGACGCCGACTTCCACAGCCTGTTCATCGCTCACAAGGACTCGGGGCTGCGACCGTTCGACAAGGTGGACGGCCTGCGCACCCTGGCGGGACACACGCTCAGCTTCGGCAGCGAGACGTCCACCTCCGGGCGGCTGATGCCCCAGTACTTCATGCGCCAGGCCGGGCTGGAGACCGGCGAACTGCGGGGGAAACCGGGGTTCTCCGGCTCCCACGACGCCACCATCGAGGTCGTCGCCCAGGGCAGCTTCGAGGTCGGCGCAGTCAACGAGCAGGTGTGGAAGGCCACGGTCGAGGCGAAGGAGGTCGACCTGAGCAAGGTGGTCGTGCTGTGGCGCACCCCCGGCTACGCCGACTACCACTGGCTCGTACGCCCTGATCTCGACGACACCTTCGGCGCCGGTACGCGAAAGAAGGTGCTGGACCTGCTCCTCGGGCTCGACCAGGGGAAGGCCGAGGATGCCGAGCTGTTGAAGCTCTTCGGTGCCAAGTCCTTCGTAGGGGCCAGGAATTCGGCGTACGACCGGATCGAGGACGTGGCCCGTGACCTGAGGCTGCTGCGGTGAGTGGTACGGCGGGCGTCGCACCCGTCGTCCAACTCCGCGGTGCGGGGCGTCGGTTCGGCTCGCACGAGGCGCTGTGCGAGGTGGACCTGACGATCCATGCCGGGGAACGGGTCGCGGTGCTCGGTACGAGCGGCGCCGGCAAGAGCACGCTCCTGGCCCTTCTCAACGGTTCGCTGGAACCGACCACGGGCACGGTGGAGGTCTTCGGTGAGGAGCTCGCGGGCGTGACTGCCGCGCGGCGCCGGCTCCTTCAGCGGCGTATCGGCTTGGTGAGCCAGCACCTCGCCCTGATCGAGCAGGTCCGCGTGCTGCACAACGTCAACGCGGGCAGGCTCGGCCAGTGGAGCACCGCCCGAGCGCTGGCCTCGCTGCTGTGGCCGCGCTCGCTCGACGTGGTCCGGGACGCGCTCGACCGGGTCGACCTGGGCTGGGCTCTCCACGAACGCACCGAGCGCCTCTCGGGCGGCGAACGGCAGCGGGTGGCGATCGCCCGGCTCCTGGTGCAGTCGCCGGACCTGGTGGTGGCCGACGAGCCGGTCTCCAGCCTCGACCCGGTACGGGCCGCGGGGATACTCGACCTGCTCGGCACCACCTCGTCGACGAGTGCCTCACCATCTACCTCATCTACCTCACCGCCCCTGCGGACGCTGGTCGTCAGCCTTCACCAGCCCGCACTCGCCCGCGAGCACTGCACCCGCGTGGTGGGCCTGCGCGAGGGCCGGATCGTCCTCGACCGCCCGGCCGCCGAGCTGCAGGACTCGGCCCTGCACGATCTGTACGAGCTCGTATGACACTCCAGCTCGACGCCCCGCCCACGCCACCGACCGCGTCGTCGTCCGCGCCGGGGCGAAAGGCCGTGAGCGGGCGGAGGGTACGGCTCCGAAGGCTCGTGACGCTTGTCGCCGTGGCCGCCCTGCTGGCCTGGGCGACCCTGCGCGCTGTCCCCTCGGGCGGCGAGCTGGTCAACCGGGGCGGTCTCGCACTGCTCGACGACGTCGCGGCGAGTGCGCTGCACCCCTCCCTGGAGGCCGAGTTCCTCACGGTGGTGCTGGAGGCGACGGCGACGACGCTGGCCCTGGCGCTGCTCGGGACGGCGGGGGCGCTGGTGCTGGGCCTGGCCGGCGGCCTGGTGCTGAGTGATGTGGCATGGGGTGGCCGTCTTCCGTGGCCGGTACGTGGGGCGCGGCTTGTCCTGCGCGGCGTACTGGTGGCCGTCCGCTCTGTGCACGAGCTGGTGTGGGCGCTGTTCTTCGTCAGCGTGCTCGGTCTCGATCCGCTCGTCGCCGTTCTGGCGCTCGCCCTGCCCTTCGGCGCGCAGAGCGCCCAGGTGTTCGGGGAGACCTTCGATGCGGTACCGGACGCCCCGCTGCGTTCGCTGCGCGCGGCCGGCGCCAAGCGGTGCTCCGCACTGGCCTACGCCCTGCTGCCCGGCACCGCCCCGCTGCTCCTGTCGTACTCCTTCTACCGGTTCGAGTGCGCCCTCAGGTCCGCGGTCGTGCTCGGGGTGGCGGGCGTCGGTGGGCTGGGATTCGAGCTGACGGTGAGCCTTCAGTCCCGTAACTGGGACGAGGTCTGGACGCTCGTCGCCGCACTCCTGACCCTCGCGGCGGCCGTCGAGCTGTGGAGCAGCCGCGTCCGCTCCGACGTCGCGGTGGTGACCTGCGCGGACTGGTCCGTGGGACGCGAGCGCTCCCGCGAGGCGGGCGGGTCGGCCGGACGCGAGCCGTCCCGAGAGACGGGCCGGTCGGCCGGACGCGAGCGTTCCCGCTCCCTTGGAGGTGAGCGCTCCCGCGAGGCCGGCCGGTCGCCGCGTGGTCTGTCCCGTACGACCCGCTGGTCGCTGGCCATGGTGGTGCCGGCGATCGCGGTCGCCTGGTGGTGGTCCGGCCTCTCACCGGCCGGACTGGCCTCGGCCCGCACCCGGGAACTCGGCGGCCGGCTGCTGTCAGACCTGTGGCCGCCCGCACTCCCCGAGGGCGGCTGGCGGACGCTGACCGGCGCCGCCTTCGACACCGTGGCCATGGCCGTGCTCGCCATGGTCGTGGCGGTCGTGATCACCCTGGTAGTGGGCCCCTGGGCCACCCGCCCACGAGCCGGCCGACGCGGCGCGGACGGCCCGGTCCTGGCGCGCTGGGTCCGGCGGACCGTCTGGTGGACGACCCGCATCCTGCTCCTGCTCCTGCGGTCGATCCCCCCGACGGTGTGGGCGATCGTCGCACTGCTGGCGCTCTTCCCCGGCGTACTGCCCGGCGCCCTGGCCCTCGGCCTCTACACCGGCGGCATCCTCGCCCGCCTGGTCGCCGAGGCCTGGGAAACCATGGACCTGGGCCCCCGTGACTCCCTGCTGGGCGCCGGCGTCCCCCGCGCGGTCGCGTCCGTCGCCACCATGGCCCCACCGTCCGCGAACCACCTGATCACCTACACGCTCTACCGCTTCGAGATCTGCGTACGCGACACCGCCGTGGTGGGCGTCGTGGGCGCGGCGGGTCTGGGCGTCCTCCTCGGCGACCGCCTCGCGTCCTTCGACTTCCCGGTCGTCACCAGCGTCCTGCTGGCGTCACTCCTGATCAGCATCGGCGTCGAACTGCTGGGCCGCCGACTGCGCCGGGGGCTCCGGGCCTGAGTCCACATCACCTCCATAACCTTCGAAGAACCTTCGCATTCGCGTATCCGTCCGTAACCGCCACAATCCGGAACTGATGGAGCCGCTTGTCGCCTCTGTGCCCTCGCCGATACGGACTGTCGCCCCTAAACTGCGCCGTTCCGGCCCGAAAAAGTGGCCTGTGCACACGTTTGGCATATGCCCTGGCCCGTCGTATCGCAGGGAGAACCCCCCCATGATCACCCTGACCATTCCAGCCATGATCACCTTTGGAGTGTTTCTGATCGCGATGGTCATGATCGGGGTGATGGCCCACGGGGAGACCAGCACCTTCGAGGACTTCTCCGTCGGCGGGCGCAGGCTCACCGCCCCGGTGGCCGCCCTGTCCGCCGGCGCCAGCGACATGTCCGGCTGGCTGTTCCTGGGCCTCCCCGGAGCCGTGTACATGACCGGGATAGGGGCGACATGGATCGCGGTCGGCCTGATCATCGGTACGTATCTGAACTGGCGGCTCGTCGCGCCCCGTCTGCGCACCTACACCGAGCAGGCCGGTAACTCCGTAACCCTGTCCTCGTACCTGGAGGAACGTTTCGAGGACCGCAGCCGCGTGCTCCGGTCGCTCTCGGCCGTCGTCACGGTCGTCTTCTTCACCGTCTACGTCGCCAGCGGACTCGTCGCCGGCGGCCTCCTCTTCAACGAGATCTTCGGCTCCGACTTCGAGACCGGGCTCACCATCTTCGCCGTGGTGATCGTCGTCTACACCATCCTCGGCGGCTTCACGGCCCTGAGCTTCACGCACTCCATCCAGGGCGCGCTGATGTTCCTCGCGGCGATCGCCCTCCCCCTGATCGCCCTCTGGAAGGCCGGCGGCCCAGACGCCCTGCACGACGCGATCAGCGACGCGAGCCCGGCCCTGCTCGACCCGGCCGCCGAGGCATCGTTCGCGGACAACGTCTGGACGACCGGCGGCCCGCTCGGCACCGTCGCGATGATCTCCCTCCTCGCCTGGGGCCTCGGCTACTTCGGCCAGCCCCACATCCTGAGCCGCTTCATGAGCATCCGCAGCACCCGTGACATACCGCGGGCCCGACGACTGGGCGTGAGCTGGGTGGTCGTCGTCCTGGCGGGCGCCTCGTTCATCGGCCTGGCCGGGATCGCCGTACTCCCCGACCCGCTCGACAATCCCGAGACGGTCTTCATCGAACTGGCCACCCGGCTGGTCAACCCCTGGATCGCCGGAATCCTGCTGGTCGCGGTACTGGCCGCGATCAAGTCCACGGTGGACAGCCAGCTGCTGGTCTCGGCCACGTCCCTCACCGAGGACTTCTACCGGGCGTTCCTCAACCGCCGGGCCTCCGACACCTCGCTGCTGCTGGTCGGCCGTCTGAGCGTGGTGGCCGTGGCGGTCGTCGCGTATGTGATCGCGCTGAGCGGAGGCGCCGTGCTCGACATCGTCGCGTACGCGTGGGCCGGATTCGGCGCGGCCTTCGGCCCGGTGGTCCTCCTGTCCCTGTACTGGCCGGGAATGACGGCGGCCGGAGCGATGGCAGGCATGGTGACCGGCGCCCTGACCGTGTTCCTGTGGGACGACATCGACCCACTCCTCGGCCCGCTGCAGACGGGCGTCTACGAGATGGTCCCCGGCGTGATCGCCGCCACCGCCGCGGCCCTGATCTTCGGCACGTACGCCGGCCGTCCTCCCGCCCGCACCTGGAAGGGCACGATGGAGCAGGCGACGCCGATGCCACGGGCCGGGCAGCGGGAGACGGCGACGGCTTACGACGCGACGGGCGGTTACGGCACGGCGGGTGGTTATGGTGCGGCGGGTGGTTACGGTCCGGCGGGTGGTTACGGTCCGGCGGATGGCTATGGCACGGGGGCGTACGGGGCGCCGGGTTACGACGCTTCTCAAGGGGCGCCGCAGCGTCAGGACTGGTGGCGCTCGTAACGTCGTTTGCGGCGATTCGGGAACCAGTCCGGCGGGGGCGCGGTCCGTATCGATGCGGGACTTACGGCTCTTGGCGCACGGGGGAGAGGCGCTGATGAAGCTCACATGGCCGTTACTTGGTTGGGCCTTCTTTGGCCGGGGTGCGCGTGGTCGCTGAGGGCCACGCGCGCCTTCATCGGAGCCTGCCGCGCCGTCTTGGCAGTCGATGTCATCACCTCAAGACCGCGGTACCCAGCCAGTGCTGTGCCGCGGAACGTCCGCGGCGCAGCACTGGGGACCAGCGGCCAGGGGCCCCGAGGGAACTCGCCGGGGGCGACCGGCGAAGGAGAGATGAAAGCCCAAGCCTTCGAAGCGTTCCCAGGACGAGAGGAGCCCCGATGACCGTCGAGCCAGGCGTCCGCACGGGGGCGGAGAGCGATGCCTTGGTAATTGCGCGGTCCCGGGATGAGCCCGAGGCATTCGCCGTGCTCTTCGACCGGCACGCGGATGCGGTACACCGTTATCTGGCCCGTAGGCTCGGCGGCGAGCCGGCCGACGACCTCATGGCGGAGACCTTCACCACTGCTTTCCAGCAGCGGCACCGGTACGACCCCGCGCGGGCCACGGGCGACGGCGCCCGGCCCTGGCTGTTCGGCATAGCGACCAACCTGGTCGGCCGGCACCGGCGGGCCGAGGCCCGCCGGTTCAAGGCCCTGGCCCGCGTCCCGGCTCCCGCCGACCACGAGGAGCCGCTGGCCGACCGGGCTGCGGCCCGGGTGGGGGCACAGGCCGTACGCCGCGAGCTGGCGGCGGCACTGGCCGCACTGCCCGCGCGGCACCGGGACGTGCTGCTGCTGGTGGCGTGGGGCGGTCTCGGCTACGAGGAGGTGGCCCAGGCCCTCGGTGTCCCCATCGGCACGGTCAGATCACGGCTGCACCGGGCTCGCAGCAAGCTGCGCGAAGCATTGGGCGGATCCGATCCGACGACACTGCGAGAGGCATCCGGCCATGACTGACGAACTCGAACTCCTGCGGGACTGGGACGCCGACGCGCCCCCGCTCACCGAACCGGCCCGGGCACAGGCCCGGCACCGACTGCTCAACACGATCACGCGCACGGAGCGGCACCCCGACACCGGACCCAGCCGCCGCCGCGCGCTGCGCCTCGCGACGGCCGGGGTGGTCGCCATGGCGATCACTGGGACGGCGGTGCTGATCACCACCGAGGGCGAAGTCCCGGACCGCGCGGGCACGGTCGCCCCGCGGATGCGCAACGCCGCCGCTGCGAAGGTGCTGAACGGGGCGGCGGCGTACGCGGGCAATCAGGAGACGCCCGTAGCGCCGCGCGGCGACCAGTTCATCTACTCGAAGCGGATCATCAAGGAGACGGACCGGAAGACCGGCAAGGTCAAGACCTTTGTGGACGTGAACTGGGACTCGGTGGACGGCTCCAAGCGCTCCCTGACCATGGAGCGCGGCAACGTGATCTGGGAGGAGGCCATGGGGAAGAACGAGGGCGTCTGGCCGCCTCGGGAGTGGAGCAAGCTGAAGAAGCTCCCTACCGAACCGGAGAAGCTCGTTCCGGCAATCATCTCCGCCAACGGCACGACCGACCAGTCGATCGACGACCTCTCCGGCTTCGACTGGTTCCAAGCCTATTTCCTGCTCGGCGAGCTCCTGAAGCACCCCGTGCTGCCTCAGGGGATGCGCTCCACCGCGTACGAGGCACTGGCCCTGGTGCCCGGGGTCAAGGCGATTCCGGGCGTGAAGGACTCTGCCGGGCGCACGGGAGTGGGGATCGCTTACACCGGGGAGGGGTCCCAGAAGGGCAGCTACCTCATCTTTGATGCGGAATCCTATGAATTCCTGGGCTTCCGCAGTGAGGGGTCTACGGCTTCCGGCAGGACGTACATCCAGCTGTCGCACACGGTGGAGTGGGCGATCGTCGACCGCTTGAAGCAGCGCCCCTAGGCCCCCACGCGGGGTGTCCGCATACCTGGAGCGGGCGGCTCAGCGGCAGATCGAGCGCGACAACCTCGATGAGTTGATCGCCGACTTCGACAAGGTGCACGGGCCGGCCGACCCGGCTGCTGTGGCGGCCAAGCGGGCCCGGCTCACGGGCGGTCCGGACGGGGCGGGGGCGGCTGCGTGAGCGGTGCGCTCGTGCTCGACAGTGAAGGTCTTGCCAAGGCCGTACAGCGGGACCGGGAGGTCCATGAGTGGCTGACAGCGGCACGTGAGGCCGACTTTCCCGTGGTCACCTCTGCCGCGGTGCTGGTCGAGGTCATCCATCCGAGGATCAACGATGCCGCCCTGAAGTGGACGCTGTCCCGGCTTCACGTGGAGCCGGTCTCGCAGGCCGTGGCCCAGTCGGCGGCCATCCTGCTGCGGGGAGCCGGGCTGCACGGGCACAAGTACGCCATCGACGCCATGCTCGGTGCGACGGCCGTGCAGCATTCCGGCCGGGTGACCATCCTGACGTCCGATGTGGAGGACATCGGGATGCTTCTCGCCGATCATCCGCGGGTGCTGGTTGAGAAGGTCTGAGCGCCCCGCCGCCCGGCAAGGGCTCTCGTCACGGCGGCCGAAGGCGTCGTGTCAGCCTCCGGCCCCATGCCTCGGACGTTCGGACGTTCTCCGGGCTTGCTTCCTACGGCACTTCACCTGTTCTTGGTCCGAGGTGCGGAAGCGTTACAGGCGCTTCGTGGCGGTCGTGGTGTCCGTGGCGTCGGGCGCGTAACCGAGCCGGCCTCGGGTGGCGATCAGCAGGAAGAGGGCCGCCGCGGTGAGCCTGCGCGACAAACGGCGTTGCCCCGCCTGTGATGGTCACCTAGGGTTGGCCAGGTGACTGCCGGGTCGGCCATGGGCCATGCACGAGTGAGGGTTCCGGCCTCGGCGTGAGCTTGGTGGGGGAGGCCAGAGGCCCGCCCCCTTCTCCGCGTCTTCGCTCCCGGCGCCCGCCGCGGCGCCCCGTCCCAGCGGATCCCAAGACCCGGAGACATGTCACCGATGTCCTACGACCAGCACGACTCGCACGAATCCGAGCCGTCGACGGCCACCACTGTCCAGCTCAACCACACCGCCGTCTATGCCGGCGACCGGCGGCTGTCCGCCGAATTCATCGCCGCGATCCTGGGCCTGGAGGTCGGCGCTCCGTTCGGGCCGTTCCTGCCCGTCGACCTCGGCAACGGCGTGACGCTCGACTACTACGAGAAGCGCGACGAGCCGATCCAGTCGCAGCACTACGCGTTCCTCGTGCCCGACGCGCAGTTCGACGCCATGATCGCCCGTCTGGAGGCGGTCGGCGTCACCTACTACGCCGACCCCGGCCACACCGAACCCGGCCGGATCAACCGTCTGTTCGGCGGTCGCGGCGCGTACTTCGACGACCCGGACGGCCACAACATGGAGATCATGACCCGGCCCTACGCCCGCCCCTAGCAGGAATGCGTGTCCCGGCAGGGAGCCGTATCGGGCTCCCTGCCGGCTTGTTCTGGAATGGCTTGCGAAAGATGTTCGTGCGAGCCGCCCCAGCTGCCTGGCGCATGAATACGGCATGCCGAGAGAGGCGCTGCACGTACCTGCATCGAGATCACGGTCGTCGCCATCTTGTAGCGAAACGAAATCGTTCAGCAGCAACATACACAGGCGAGCGACAGTGATTCGTGTCAGATTCTTGACGTCCGTTTCGCAGATGGCACATACTCCCCGGCATCGGTGACCTCCGCTCAAGAGCCGTACAGGATGGTGGTGGCAATGACGCCAGGAGACGTCCGCTCCAGAAGCCGCAGTGAACTCACAGTCTTGGGTCTGTGTTTTGCGGTGATCATGTTCGACGGGTATGACCTGATCGTTTACGGGGCCACAGTGCCAGCCCTGATGCAGTACGAGCCCTGGGGACTGACGGCGCCCGAGGCGGGGGTGATCGGCAGTTACGCCCTCGTCGGGATGCTGATCGGCGCACTGGTCGCCGGAGTGGCGACCGACGCCGTCGGCCGGCGGAAGGTGCTGCTGATCAGCGTGAGCTGGTTCTCGCTGTCCATGGCGGCCTGTGCGATGGCGCCGAGCGCCGAGCTCTTCGGGCTGTTCCGCCTGCTCGGCGGCCTCGGCCTCGGCGGTGTGATGCCCACCGCGATCGCCCTGACCGCCGAGTACTCGGCGGCCCACCGGCGGAGCCTGAACAACGCGCTGATGTTCGCCGGCTACCCGGTCGGCGGCATACTCGCCGCCGCGCTGGCTCTGGCGCTCATGCCGGCGTTCGGCTTCCGGATCATGTACTGGATCGGCGCGGCCCCGCTCGTGATCGTCGTCCCGCTTCTTTGGCGCCACCTGCCGGAATCCCTGAGCTACCTCGTCGCCAAGGGCCGTACGGACGAGGCCGCGCGACTGGCCGAACGACTGGGCACACCCCTGCCGGAGGCGGCGTCCTCCGCGTCCGGGCAGCGCACGAAGAGCCCGGTCGCCGCCCTGTTCAGCAGACGCCACTTCGGGCCCGCCATGCTCTTCGCGATCACCAGCTTCTTCGGTCTGCTGCTGGTGTACGGGCTCAACACCTGGCTGCCGCAGATCATGAAGTCGGCGGGCTATCCGCTGTCGAGTTCGCTGCTGTTCCTGGTGATGATGAACGTCGGCGCGGCGGTCGGGTCCATCCTGGTGGCGCCGGTCGGCGACAGGCTGGGCATGAAGCCGGTGACAGCGGTCACGTTCGTCGCGGCAGCCCTGTCCATCTACCTGCTGAGCTCGCCGACGGCCTCGTGGGTGATGTACGGGCTGGTGGCGGTCGCGGGGTTCGGCACCATCGGCACGCAGATCATGGTGAACGCATACGTCGCCATGCACTTCCCGCCCGAGGTCCGCGCGACCGCGCTGGGCTGGACCCTGGGCATCGGACGGCTCGGTGCGGTCGTAGGACCGACCTTCGGCGGCATCCTGCTCGCCTCCGACCTGGCCACGGAGTGGAACTTCTACGCCTTCGCCATCCCGGCCGCCGCCGGGGCACTCATGGTCCTCCTGCTCCCCAAGGGCCGGCAGGCCGCCGCCCCCGCGCCGGACGCAGTGCCCGTACGCGCCTGAAGCACGCGCCACGCAAACCGCCCCGGCTGCATCCCATGCAGCCGGGGCGGTTGGTTTACGGTCGAGTGTCGCTCACGCCTTGAGCAGCGCCGCCGTCAGCTCGTCGGGCCGGGTGAACTGGGCCTCGTGGGTGCCGGCGAACTCGATGACCGGGGTGTCGGGGCCGAGGCGCTGCGGGAAGCGGGGCGTCCAGCCGTACTCGCCCGGCGGCAGGGCCAGGTCTTCGGTGCCGACGACGTAGGAGGCGGGGACGCCTAGCGCGGCCGGGTCGATGGGGGTGACCGTCTCGGTGAAGTAGCGCAGGGGCTGCGGCACCAGCAGTTCGTGGACCAGGCGCTGGGTCCTCTCGTCGCCGTCCTGCATGAAGGCCGCCGTGAAGACCTCGTACGGGAAGACGATGCCGTCGTTGCCGGAGGCGGCTGCGACCTGCCGGAACATCGCGGCGTAGTGCGGCGGGACCTCGTCCAGCAGGCACCGCCCCTCAGCGGGGACGAACGCGCTCCAATAGACGAGCTTGCGCAGTCGGGGCGCCAGTCGTGGTGCCGCGGCGGTGAGCGGGTAGCCGCCCCAACTGTGCGCGACCAGAGTGACGTCGCGCAGATCGTGCCGTTCGACGAGGTCGACGATGAAGTCGCCGACGTCGGCCAGGCTGTGGGCCCGGGGGTCGGCGCCGTCGGTGAGGCCGGGCAGATCAGGGGCCAGTACGCGGTGACCGGCGGCGCGCAGCCGTTCGGCCACCAGGCGCCAGGTCCAGCCGCCGTGACTGGCGCCGGAGATGAGGACGAAGGTGTCTGCCATGGCGTCTCCTTTGACGCGAAGGGTGCCGCCACGGTGACGGCCGTCGTAGGGGTGAAATATCCTTCGCTTGTGAGACGATCGTCAAGAGGTTGACACATATAGGGTCAGGGCCCGCACGGGTCCCAGGAGGTGCTTGTGAAACCGCGCTCGCTGGTCTTCGACCTGTTCGGCGACTATCTGCGCTACCGGGGCGGCGAGGTCCGGCTGCGTTCGCTGGTCACGCTGATGGACTGCTTCGACGTCCCCGAGAGTACGGTCAGGGTGGTCGCCGCCCGGATGCGCAAGGAGGGCTGGCTCGATGCCCGCAGGGAGGGCAGGGAGACCGCCTACGTTCTCACCGACGCCTCGTGGCGGCTCCTCGACGAGGGCCGGGAGCGGATCTTCGCCCGGGCGATCGGGCCGTGGGACGGCCAGTGGCACATGGTCATCTACTCGGTGCCCGAGGCCGACCGGGCGCTGCGCGAGCAATTGCGCAAGAAGCTGTCCTGGCTGGGCTTCGGCATGCTGTCGGCGTCGGTGTGGATCAGTCCGCACGACCGGATCGCGGAGGTCAGGGAGAGCTTCGCGAACGAGTCCGCGGTACGGATCGACGCGCTGCACGCCCGTTCCGAGTCCGCCGCGGCCGACCGGGACATGGCGGCCCGGTCCTGGGATCTGACGGGCCTGAACAAGGAGTACGGCGAGCTGCTCGACCGCTACCGGCCCCGCCTCGCCGACTACCGCGCCGGGGCGCCGCGCGGCCGGGACGCGCTGGTCGAGCGTATGCGCCTGATCCACGACTACCGCTTGCTGCCGTTCCGGGACCCGGACTTGCCTCCCGAGCTGCTCCCCGAGGGCTGGGCGGGTCGCCGGCTCCACGAGGTGTTCCTGGAGGCCCATGGGCTGCTGCGGGCGGAGGCGGAGGGGTACGTCGACGAGGTGATCGGCGCGGCGGGCGGCTGAACGGTGCGCGAAAAAATGCGTTTCAGAATCTAGACGACCGTTATTTCAATGTCGTACGTTGGGCTCAGGTATCCCGAAGGAGTGAGTCCGCCCGTGACGATCATCGACGAACGCGCCGCGCCGGAGAGGCTCCATGCCGACTTCGAGGCCGCGCATCTGACAGCCCTGTGGACGCAGCGCGAGCCCTTCGTCCCCGGCGAGTGCCGTATCACCCTGGTGAGGGGCTGACCATGCGTATCGCAGTCGTCGGCGGCGGACCGGGCGGGCTGTTCTTCGCCGCCCTGATCCGGCAGGCCGACCCGTCCGCCGAGGTGACGGTCTTTGAACGCAACCGGGCCGACGACGCGTTCGGCTTCGGTGTGGTGTTCTCCGACCGGACGCTCGCCGGCATCCACGAGGCGGACCCCGTGCTCCGTGAGGCGCTGGACGCGCACGGCCGGCACTGGGAGGACATCGAGGTACGGCTGAAGGGCGAGCGGATCCGCTGCGGCGGCAACGGCATGGCCGCGATCGCCCGCCGTACCCTGCTCGGGCTGCTCCAGGAGCGGGCCCGTGATCTGGGCGCGGAACTGCGGTTCGAGACGGAGAGGTCGCTGTCCGACCTGGAGGGTTACGACCTCGTGGTCGCCGCCGACGGCACGTCGTCGCGGATCCGTACGGCGATCGAGGAGCGTTTTGAGCCGTCCGTCGAGACGGCAACGGCGAAGTTCATCTGGTTCGGCACGGACTACATGTTCGACGGGCTCACCTTCGTCCACGAACGCGGTCCCCACGGCGTGTTCGCGGTGCACGGCTACCCGATCAGTGCGGACGTGAGCACGTTCATCGTGGAGACCGACGAGACGACGTGGCGGGCGGCGCGGCTGGACGCGTTCGACGCGACGCAGCCGCCCGGCCCGAGCGACCTGGCGACGAAGGCGTACCTGGAGGAGCTGTTCGCCGAGCAGATCGACGGACGCCGGCTCCTGGTCAACAACTCCCGGTGGGGCAACTTCCGCACCCGGCGCACCCGCCACTGGTATGTCACCGAACCGCGCCCGGTCGTCCTGCTCGGCGACGCGGCGCACACCGCGCACTTCTCCGTGGGCTCCGGCACGAAGATGGCCATGGAGGACGCGATCGCGCTCTCCGGCGCCCTCGCCAAGCACGGCGACGACCTCCCGGCCGCGCTCGCCGCGTACGAGGACGCCGCCCGTCCTTCGGTGGAGGCCATCCAGAACGCGGCGCGGCCCAGCCTGGGCTGGTGGGAACACTTCGGCGAGTACCACGACGCCTTCGAGCCCTGGCAGTTCGCGTACCACTTCCTGTCCCGCAGCATCACGGACGGCCGCTTGGCGCGACGGGCGCCGGACTTCGTCCGTACAAGTCACGACGAGTGGCAGGCTCGGCACAGCGGTTCGGACCCCCTGGACACCCCGTTCGACCTTGGTACGTGGCAGCTTCCGAGCCGGGTCATGCTGGTGGAGCCCGACGCCACCACCGCGGTGGGCGGCACTGGGGACCCGCTGCCCTTGCGGGCGTCCGTGCCGGACACGCCGGGGCCCTGGGGCGCCCGGGTCACGGCCCCGGAGGACGAATCGGGTCTGGCCGCCGCGTACGCGCTGCTGGCCGACCTGGCGGACGGGGGCCCTCTCCTCGTCGCCGTGGACGGAGGTACGGCCCACACCCGCGCCCTGCTCACGGAGCGGACCCGCCTGCACCATGGCCTGCCCGCACTGTTGGTCGACGACACGCTGGACCGCGACCGCGCGGTCACGGCCGTACTGTCCGGGCGGACGGATTTGGTCGCTGCTGCGGCCGCCACCGTGGCGGCTTGGGAGGTGACCCGGTGAACGGGGCAGTGGGAGGTGGAGTGCCGGAGGCGGCGGCGGTGGAGTCTTCCGTTGGTCCGTCCGCGACTGCGGGCGTTCCGCCCCGGGTCCCGATGCCGGAGCCCGGCCCGCATGCGCGGCCGGGCAGAAGCCTGCCTCTGGGCGGTGATGTGCTCCCCGAGTCAGCCGACGGGCTCGGCGGACTCGGCCCGCTCTTCGCCCCCCGCGGCATCGCCGTCATCGGTGCCTCCCGGGACCCGGCGAAGCTGGGGGCCGCGCTGGCCCGTTCCGTTGCCGGATTTCCTGGATACGTGGCGCTCGTCAACGCGCGTGATCCGGAGCCTGCCTCCGGGATCTACGGGTCGGTGGAGGAAGCCGCGGAGCACGGGCCGGTGGATCTCGCCCTGGTCTGTCTGCCGGCCAGGGTGTGCGCGGACGCCGTTGCCGAGGCTGCCAAGGCCGGGGCGCGGGCCGCCGTGGTCTACGGGGGCGGGTTCGCCGAGGCCGGAGCGGACGGTGAGCGGTATCAGCGTGAGCTGGCCGACGTGGTCGAGCGGACCGGGATCCGGCTGCTCGGGCCGAACACCTCCGGGTTCCTCGCGCCCGGCGGGGGACTCACAGCCAGCTTCGTGCCCGGTGCCGCCGACGTGCCGTCCGGCCGGGTCGCCGTCGTCGCGGCCAGCGGAGGCGTCAACCATGCGCTGGCGTTCCTGCTGAGCGAGGCAGGGCACGGCGTGAGCCTCGCCGTGGGGCTCGGCAACGGCGTCGACGTCACGGCCGCGGATGTGCTGGAGCACCTGGCCGGTGACCCGCAGACCGGTGCCGTAGCCCTGCACATCGAGTCCGTCGCCGACGGGCGCCGGCTGACGGGCGCGGTCGCCCGGCTCGCCGCCATCCGCCCGGTTGTCGCGCTCGTCGTCGGCCGCCACGATGTCGGCGCCTTCGCCGCCTCCCACACCGGCGCCCTCGCCACCTCCTGGCGCACCACCCGCGCGGCCCTCGCCCAGGCCGGTGCCGTGCTCGTGGACGACGAACGTGAACTGGTCGACGCGGTGGGCGCGTTGTCGCTCGTACGACTTCCCGCAGCCGCCGACCCGGGGGTGGGCGTGGTGACGGCCCAGGCCGGCCCTGGCCTGCTGCTCCTGGACGACCTGCGCGGGCGCCGCGCCGCCGTGCCCGAACTGACCGCGGACACCCGGCGCGCGTTGGCCGAGGTGCTGCCCCCGCTGACGTACCAGGCGAACCCGGTCGACACCGGCCGGCCCGGCCCCGGTTTCGGCGCCGTACTGGACACGGTGGCCGCCGACCCGGCCGTGGACCTCATCGCCGGGTACGCACTCCACGAACCGGCCGCCTTCGACCTGGTCGAGGCCGTGGACGCGGCCGGGTACAGCGTGCCGCTGCTGCTCGGAGTCGGCGGCGCGGGTGACGGCGTACGACGGGTACGCCGCGCCCTGCTGGAGCGGGGCGTAGCCGTGGCGGGCGACCCGCACGGGCTCGCCGCCATGACCGGCGCGCTGCTGGCGGACGCCCGCGCCCGGCACCGTATGACGGCCGGTTCGACCGGGCCGGGTGTGCCTCGGGTGGCGGTGGCGGTGGAGCCAGGCCCGGGCCCCTGGGACGAGGACCAGGCCAAGACGCTCCTGGACCGGCTGAACGTACCGACCATGCCCCGCCGGGCCTGCGCCGACCGCGCCGCCGCCCACCGGGCACTGGCCGAACTGCCCGGCCCGGTGGCGGTCAAGCTGCTGGACGCGGCCGTACTGCACAAAACCGAGATCGGCGGAGTCCGCCTCGGCGTACGCACCCCGGCCGAGCTGGACGCGGCTCTCGACGCGATCGAGGAGGCGGCCGTGCGTGTCGCCGGCGCGAGCGGCGGGGCGGCCGATGGCCGCAGCGGCGCCGGGGGCGACGGGGCGCCGGCCCGCGTCGCTGTCGCGATCGAGGAGGCGGCCCCTGAACCGCCGCAGGCACTGGTCGAGTCGATGGCCCCACCCGGCATCGACCTCGTCGTCGGCGCCCGGAGGGACCCCGTGTTCGGCCCGGTCGTCCTGGTCGGCCTCGGCGGCACCACCGCCGAGGCCTTGGCGGACGTGAGCATCCGGCTCGCCCCGCTCACCGCGAGGGAAGCCGCGACCATGCCCGCCGACCTGGCCGGACGAGCCCTCCTCGACGGCTGGCGCGGCGGACCCGTACTGGACCGAGCCGCCCTCGGCGAGGTGACGGCGGCCCTCGGCGACCTGCTTGCCGCCCACCCCGCACTGGCCGAGATCGAAATCAACCCACTACGGATCACCGCTCACGGCCTCGTGGCGCTGGATGCTGTGTGTATCGCTGCTGGAGCCGCCGAAGCGGCACAAGAAGAAGGTGGTGACTGATGGCCGCACCCATCAGTGAGGGCACCGTCCCCTGGCCGAAGCCCGACGCCGACCGCTACACGGCGGCCGGGTACTGGGCCGGCCGCCCGCTGGGCGACCTGCTGCGCGAGAGCGCCGACCGCAGGCCCGACGCGACCGCACTCGTCGACGGCGACCTCCGCCTCACCTACGCCGAACTCGCCGACCGCGCGGATGCGTTGGCGATACGGCTGCTCGACCTCGGACTCGCCCCCGGCGACCGGATCGTGGTCCAGCTGGCCAACGGCTGGGAGTTCACCGTCCTGACCTGGGCATGCCTGCGCGCCGGGATCGTGCCGGTGATGGCGCTGCCCGCGCACCGCCGCCTCGAACTGGCCTACCTGGCCGCGCACTCCGAGGCCGCCGCCATCGCCGTACCCGACCGGCTGCGCGACTTCGACCACCAGGCGCTCGCCCACGAGCTCGGCAAGGAGGCGCCGGGCCCCTGGCACGTACTGGTCGCGGGGGACGAGGTAGGCCCCGACAGCCTGGACCTGCGCGCCCTGTGCGCGCCCGGGACGGAGCCCGCCGCCGACCGGGCCCGGCTGGACGCCGCCGCCCCCGGCAGCCGGGACGTCGCGGTGTTCCTGCTCTCCGGCGGCACCACCGGCCTGCCCAAACTGATCGCCCGCACCCACGACGACTACGCCTACAACGCCCGCGCCAGCGCCGAGGTCAGTGCCGTCGACGCCGACACGGTCTACCTGGTGAGTCTGCCCGCCGGGCACAACTTCCCGCTGGCCTGCCCCGGAATCCTGGGCACCCTGCTGGCCGGCGGCCGGGTGGTGATGCTCCCGAGCCCGGAACCGGTCCGGGTCTTCGCCACCGTCGCCGCGGAGCGGGTCACCCACACCGCCGTCGTACCCGCGGTCGCCGGACGCTGGCTGGAACACGCCGAGCAGCACGGGGCCCAGCAGATGGAGAGCCTGCGCGTGCTCCAGGTCGGCGGCTCCCGGCTCGCCGACGAACTGGCCCGCCGTATCCGCCCCGTACTCGGTACGACACTCCAGCAGGTGTTCGGCATGGCCGAGGGCCTGCTCAACTACACCCGCCTGGACGACCCCGAGGACGTCGTCTGCACCACCCAGGGCCGCCCCATGTGCCCCGACGACGAGGTACGGCTGGTCGACGAACTCGACCGGGACGTCCCCGACGGCGAGCCCGGCTCCCTGCTCACCCGCGGCCCCTACACCCCGCGCGGCTACTACCGCGCCCCCGAGCACAACAAGCGGGCGTTCACGGAGGACGGCTGGTACCGCAGCGGCGACATCTGCCGCCGTACGCCCGAGGGCAGTCTCGTCGTCGAAGGCCGCGACAAGGACATGATCAACCGGGGCGGCGAGAAGGTCTCCGCGGAGGAAGTCGAGAACCTCGTCTACGAGTTGACCGACGGCGTCAGCCAGGTGGCGGCCGTGGCCATGCCCGACCCCGTCCTGGGCGAGCGCGTCTGCCTCTACGTCGTACCCGGACCCGGTCGCCCCGCCCCAGCCCTGGACGCGATCCGCGCCGCCATGGAGGAAGCCGGGGTCGCCCGCTTCAAACTGCCCGAACGCCTTGTGTGCGTAGAGGAGTTGGCCGCCACCAAGGTCGGCAAGATCGACAAGAAGGCACTGCGCGCGGACATCGCGGCCCGCCTCGCGTCCCCTGAAGTCCGTACGCCATGACCGGTCCGTACGCCATGACCAGCACCACTCGCCAGGAACTCACCCTCACCCTGCCGTGGATGCGCGAGGGCGCCGCCCTCCTTGCAGGGCGCGGCCGACCGCCTCACCGACCCTGGTCTGCGCGCCCCCAGCGCTGTCCCCGGCTGGACCCGCGCGCCGACGACGGCCGAGGTCACGGCCGTGACCCCGGCCGCGGGCCCCGGCCGTCGTCGAGGCCCCGGCCGCGGAGCTGTCGGCCTGGACCATCGGCCGGGCACTCCGAGTCGGGCCGCCCGAGCCGAGCGGCCGGTGACCCTGCCACGCCGGCTGTGACCGTCCGCAGGTCGTCCGCGTGCGTTCCGCACGTCCTTATCGCCAACTCCTCCCCGCCCGGCGAAGTTCCATGACGTAAGTCGGACGGCAGCGGCGTAAGGATCTCAATGGTTGAGACTTCACTCACCCGGCCAGACTTTGGTAAGGCTTGCCTCATATGCTTGCGTGGCCCTGTCGCCGTATGCCGGCGCCGGGGCGTAACTCGCCCTCCCGCACGACAGGACCCACCATGCGCACCACCTCCCGTGGCCTCCTCGCGGCGCTCGCCCTCGGCCCGTTGCTGACCGGCTGTTTCGTGTCGGACGAGGGCGGTTCGGCCACCGATGGTGCGGAGGGATCGGGCGGCGGCCGGCTGAGGGTCGCCCTCGCGGTGCCGCCGGTACAGGCCCTGTCCCCGTACAGCAATGACGCCACCGTGCTGAGCAAGCTGTCCGTGGCCGAAGGCCTCACCGCGCTGGGCAAGGAGGGAGCCGCCGCGCCCGCGCTGGCGAAGTCCTGGAAGCAGGTGAACGCCACGACTTGGGCCTTCGAGCTGCGCAAGGCCACGTTCCAGGACGGCACCGAGGTCACCGCCGAGTCTGTGGTCAACGCCCTTGACCAGGCCGGCAAGGCCGAGCCCAAGCCCCGGGTCCTCAGCGATGTGACGCTCACCGCCAAGGCCGACGACGCCGACACCGTCACGATCACGACCAAGGCCGCCGACCCGGTGCTGCCATTGCGGCTCGCCAGCCCCGCGCTGGGCATCCTCGCCCCGAAGGCGTACGCGAAGGACGGCACCGTCAGCCCGGTCGGCACCGGAACCGGACCCTTCGAGATCACCAAGCTCACCGGGAAGAGCAAGGCCGCGCTCGACCGCTTCGACGACCACTGGGGCGGCAAGGCCAAAGCGCCCGGCGTCGACGTGACGTGGATCGCCGACGGCACCGCCCGCGCCAACGCCCTGCGCGGCGGCGACGTCGACATCGCCGAGTGGATCCCCACCGCCCAGGCGAAGCTGCTGGACAAGGACACCCGTCACGAAGTGCCCTCCGTGCGGACCGACAGCCTGGTCCTCAACACCGGAAGCGGCATCTTCCCTGACGCGTCGCTGCGTGCCGCCGCCCGCGAGGCCGTGGACGGCGGCGCCCTGGTGGACTCGGTCTTCGGCGGATACGCCGATCCCGCCCAGGGCCTGTTCGGGCCCGCCGTCCCGTGGGCGGACGACAACCGCGTGGCCGTGAGCGGGCGCGCCCCGGCCGCGACCTCCGCCGACGTCAAGGCGAAGACCAAGGGCAAGACCCTGCGCCTGGCCACCTACACCAACCGCGCGGAACTCCCCGAGGCCGCCACCGTCCTGCAACAGCAGCTGGAGAAGGCCGGGTTCACCGTCAAGCAGGACGTACGCGAGTACACGCAGATGGAGGCCGACCTCCTCGCGGGCAAGTACGACGCGCTCGTCTTCTCCCGCGTGACCCTGCTCGACACCGGCGACGCGGTCGCGTACCTCGCGAGCGACTACACCAGCGACGGCGTCTACAACATCGCCGGGCTGAAGGACCCGAAGGCCGACCAGGCCATCAAGTCCGCTGCCGGGGAAGGCGACACGGAACGGCGGCAGCAGAAGATCATGCGCGCCGAGGCGGAGATCCTGCGTACCGACGCGGTCGTACCGCTGGTGTACGAGAAGGTCGTCCAGGGCATCGCCACCGACGTCGAGGGTGTGCTCCTCGACCCGCGCGAGCGGTCGTTGGTCGACGTCGACACCCGTGTGAAGTAAGCGGCGGCGGATGAGCGTCACTTCGGCCGGTGCCGACTCCCGCCCGTCCCGGTGGCGCGCGGGGGCCGGCCGCCTCGTCGCCGGGACCGCGCTGCTGACGGCCGTCGCCCTGCTGCCCTGGCTGTCCGGGACCGACCCCGCACTGTCGGTCCTGCGCGCCCGCTCCGCGGACGCGGATCCGACACCCGCGCAACTGACCCTCGTACGAGAGCAACTGGGCCTGGACGAAGGCCCGTTCACCCATCTTGTGCAGTGGCTGGGCGGACTGCCGCGCGGCGACGCGGGAACCTCGTGGGTGTCGGGCGAACCGGTCCTGCCCCAGGTGACGACCGCCTTCGCCGTCTCCCTCACGCTGATGCTCGGCGCCCTCGTGGTCACCGTCGCTGTGGCCGCGCTGATCTGCGCCCGCACCCTGCACCTGGGCTCCCGGCGGCAGTTGCGACAGGGCCGGGCGGGCACCATGGCGGCCGTCCTCGCCGCGCTGCCCAAGTTCCTGCTCGCCTCGCTGCTCGCCACCGTGTGCGGGGTATGGCTGGGCTGGTTCCCGTCGAGCGGCTGGGCGGGACCGATGGCGATGGTGCTGCCGGCACTCGCCCTCGGCGTACCGTCCGGGGCGGTGATCGGCAGCCTGCTCGACCAGTCGCTGCCCGCCGCCTTCCAGGAGCCGTGGGCGCGGACCTGGCACGCGTACGGGTTCTCGCCCGGCCATATCGCCCGGCACGCGCTGCGCCGCACGCTGGCCGGTGTGCTCCCGCAGCTCCTGCCGAGCGTCGTGGCCCTGGTCGGCGGGGCGGTCGCAGTGGAGAAGATCTTCAACATTCCGGGGCTCGGCCGACTCGCCCTGGACGCCGCCATCGCCCAGGATCTCCCACCGTTGCAGACCGCGACGCTGGCCCTCGTCCTGCTCGGCGTCGCCGCCGGCCTGCTCATCCAGGCCCTGCGTCGCGCGCTCCTCGGCCCCGCACTGCGGGACGGCGCCCTGCCCGCCCTGCACCCGCCGTCCCTTCCCCGGCCGCGCTCCCTGCCCTGGGTCATCGGATTCTGCACGGTCACCCTGCTCACCCTGGTCGTGGCCGGACTGCTGCGCGACCCCTTGCAGGTGGACACGGCGGCCCGCCTGCTGCCGCCCTCAGCCGCGCACCCGCTGGGCACGGACTCGCTCGGCCGTGATCTGCTGGCCCGGCTGGGCCACGGGGCGCTGCGTACGGCGGGCGTGGCTCTCGCGGTCACGGTGGTCAGCGTCGTCCTCGGGCTGCTGCTCGGCATGGCGACCCAGGTGGGTGCGGGCCTGACCGAAGTGGTGTCGACGCTGCCGGCCGTACTCGCCGGACTGCTGACGACCGCGGTGACCGGGCCGTCCGTGTGGGGCGCCGCGCTGGCTGTGTGCGTGGTCGCCTGGAGCCCGTACGCCGCCCAGACCGCGGCACTGCTCGAACAGGAACGGGCCAGCGGTCACATGCTCGCGTCGATCTCCTTCGGAGCCGGACTGCGGTACCTGGTGCGCCACCACTACCTGCCCGCCGTACTGCCGTCCGTACTGCGCAACGCCCTGCTACGACTGCCCACCACGGTCCTCGTCCTGGCCTCCCTCGGCTTCCTCGGCCTGGGCGAGCAGCCGCCCACCCCGGAGTGGGGCCGCCTGCTGTCGGAGAACCAGCCGTACGTGGAGCTGGCGCCCTGGACGGTACTCGGCCCGGCCTGCGCGCTCGTCCTTCTGTCGGTGCTCGCCGTGTCCGGTGCGGCTTCGGGACGCGGCAGGTCCCGAAGCCGCACCGGATCGAAGCGGCGCACTGAGATGCAGACCTACTCGCCCGCGTAGGCGATGTCCGGCCGGGGCGGGGTGGCCATGGCCGCCCCGGGGAAGTAGTCGGGGTGGTGAGACTGCAGATGACCCAGCGTCGCCGCCGTGGTGGCACTCGATCGGCGCGGTCATCGGCGGGTTGAGTCTGATCCGCTCCCGCCGTAACGGCCCCGCTGCCCCCGTGCTGGCTGACCGGCCATGATGCCGGTTCAGCGCCCGTGTTGTGGTGTGAATTTCCTCGGAACGGCAGACGCTCGCCCTTCGCTCACTTGCCGGGAGGCCGTGCAGGCAGACTTCCGCGCGGCACGCCGTTACGGCGCCACGGGCGTGCCGTTCTTCGTCCTCAACCGGGCCTACGGTCTCTCCGGCGCCCAGCCGGCCGACACCTTCCTCTCCGCCCTGCGCACCGCGCACGCGGACGCCACCCCGACGACCGGCTGAGTCGAACCGGCTCCACCTCAAGCGGTCTGGGGAACGTGACAGCACCGGCTGCACCGAGAGTCCCGAAGAGGGGAGAGCAAAGTGAAGATCGTGGTGGGCGAGCTGTCCGGGTCAGAGATCGCCGGGCGAGCAAATGCGGTCCATCACCAGGTCAGATCCCGGCCTCTCGGTACTGGCGGGTTGGGATGTTTGCCTCTGTCGGGATTCCGGCCCCTTGAACAAGACTTTGCCGAACGGGGCGGGGCGCAAGCGACCCGGACGTCCGCTCGCTCTCCGGACTGCTCCGCGGTGCTGAGCGCCGACCGTCCTCGAAGACGTCCATGACTCGTCCACGAGTCATCGCAGGAAGTGAGGTATTGGCATGGCCATGAAAGAAACGCCGCCTGTCGAGCGGGTCGGCGGCCCAGTTCACAAACGCCGTTCCCGCTGGCTGACCAGGAAGTTCATGGTGCTCTTCCTTGCCGTTGCCACGCTGCTGGGTGGTGCCGCCGTGGTGGTCCCGCAGTTCCAGGAGAAGGCCAGCGCCATTGATGACGGCAACGACATCACCTGGGACATCAGTGGCGGCGAAAAGGCGTACGACGACATGATCAAAGCCGTACGCCAGCGGGCGACCGGCGGCAGGGTGCTGCGGGAAGGGGTGCTGCGGACCGACCCCACTCTGGACACCTCCTCCAGGAACATCTTCGCCATCGACCTGCGGGCCAGTGCCCTGCCCTCGAGTTCGGACGGCAACAACGTCCGCCTGATCGTGCGGGCGCGGGACCTGTTCATCATCGGCTACCAGGTCAGGGATGGAAGGGGCAGCGCTTCGCCCATCTACTTCAAGAACGACGACCCCGACCCCAACTCGGCGGTGCCTTCCGGCACCTTCGGCTTCACGGGCAGCTACGGGGACCTGGAGGCACGTGGCGGCCAGGCGCGGGCCAACATGAGGCTCAATCAGCAGGTGGTGGACGCGGCGTACCAGAACCTGCGGGGGAACGCCAGCGTGAACGCGGCAGCCCGGTCGATGATGGTGTTCGTCATGATGGTCGCGGAAGCAGCGAGGTTCGAGCCGCTGCACCAGGACTTCAGGCAGGCCTTCGGCTCCAACGGCGCCGGTGAGACGGTCGTCAACGTTGCCGATGCAGAGCTGATGAACAGCTGGGGCGAGGCATCACGGCAGTTCGCCGACAGCCTCAGCAACGGTACACCCATCAACTTCCAGATCGACGACCCCGCAACACCGAGCATCGACTTCGGCGCGAACACGCTGACGTCGATGGCCGCGATCCTCGCCATCTGCCTTCTGCAGAACAGTCAGTGACGCGCGGGATCAGGATGCCGGCGGCAACGTATCGGGGGCGGCATCCGTGTTCACGAACATGGTGTGCGGCGGGTCACGGCCGCCGAGCGGGGGCCCAAGCGCGCGCCCGTTCGCTGAGCGCTTGGGCGACCTTGTTTCCCGGAAGCTTCCGGACTGAGCTCCGCAGGGTGGCGAAATGGTAGTCACAACGCGCTGAACTGACGTGCTGGTAGTCGAGGAACTCGCCCCATGTCGCGCACGCCGATTCGAGGTGGCCGTACTCGAACTGTCGCTCGGCGGCATGGCGGTCACCGGCCGCCGCCGAGGCGTGCGCCTGCTGGCCAACCAGGAAAGCAGCCAAGGCCACAGGCCGCCTGCGCGAGGACTTCGACCCCTCGGACCTGGTACTGATCCACATGGCCAACGCAGGCGTCGTCAACGCCACCGGCGACGCCGCCCCCGACGCCTGGCGACGCGTCGTCACCCTCGTGATCCAGTCCTTGGAGGCCCCGGCCCGCGGCTCCCTCCCCGCCCCACCCGAGCACGACGCCCTCTACAAGGCCATGCTCCGCGCCAGCCCGGTGGGCAGCACCACCGCACCCGAGCCGGGGAAGAGCGCCTGACCTCGCTGCCGGAAAGCGGCTCCTGTCGGCGAAGAGTTCGGCACAGAACTTCGTGACCCGGCTCGGAGCCGTACAGCGAGGGCCGCACAGAAGGGCCGTACAGCGGGGAATCCGCCATGGCGCCGGGCGCGAACAGCTCACAGCGAGGGCGGGGCGGTCGTGCTCCGGACGACGAGGCGGGGAGTGATGACGTCTTCCCCGGCGAGGACCTGGTCGCCCTCCAGGCGTGCGACGGCCCGGCTGACGGCGAGGTGGGCCAGGCGAGGGATGTCCTGTCCGACGGTGGTGAGGTCGATGTGGGCCAGCCGGGCCAGGTGGCTGTCGTCGAAGCCGACGACGGAGATGTCGTCGGGGACCGCGATGCCGGCGCGGAGGAACACGTCGAGTACGCCGGTCGCGCAGCGGTCGTTGAAGGCCATCACGGCGGTGGGGTGCGGGCGGTCGGCCGACAGGGCGCGGGCGGCATCGGCGCCGTCCTCCTCGGTGAGCCCGCCGGGGATGATGCGGATGTGTTCGGCCAGGCCGTGGCGGTTCATGGCGGTGCGGTAGCCGCGGCGCCGGTCGGCCGCACCCGGTGCCCGGCCGCCGTCGATGTGGACGATGTCGCGGTGGCCCAGAGCGACGAGGTGGTCCACCGCCTGCCGGGCACCCTCGTCGTCGGCGGTCCGTACGACCTCCAGGCCGGGGATGGCCGGCCGTAGCCGACGGGCCACGGAGACGACCGGCAGCTGCCCGGCCACTTCCGCGAGCCGCGCGGCCGGGGCCTGCGGGCCGAGCAGAATCAGCGCCTCGCAGCGGTCGGCGAGCAGTGTCTCGACGGCGCGCTGCTCGCCGCGCCCGGCGGCCACGGCGCTCAGCGCGATCTGGTAGCCGGCCGGTTCGGCCGCCGCGTAGAGACCCTCCACCAGGTCGGTGTGGAAGGGGTGCTGGAGGCCGAACTGCACGCCGAGCAGCCGGGAACGCTGGCTGCGCAGCAGTCTCGCCCGGGCGTCGGGACGGTAACCGATCTCCCGCGCGGCCTGAAGGACACGCTCGCGGGTGGCCGCGCTGGCGCCCTTCGCGTCGCGCATCACGATGGAGACCAGCGCCGTGGACACGCCGGCCCGCGCCGCCACGTCCGCGAGTGTCGGTCGCTTTCCGGCAGGGACCGCCGGGGTCTCTGGCACTTGTCCTCCCTGGTCGGATCGCCTCCTCGGAGGTCGACTACGGCCGACTATAGAACGTTCTAGCATTCGTGGCCACCGAAGTCTTGACAGGTCTGGGTGGCGACTGGCGTACTGCTGCTCACGGATGAATCTAGAACGTTCTAGCTCCTGGAGCATAGAACTAGATCCAGGTACGCGGAGAAAGGGCGGGTGGCGATGTACACACTGGCGGTCTGCGCCGAAATGGTCTTCCTGGATCTGCCGATCGACGAACGGGCCCGGCGCATCCACGACGCCGGCTTCCAGGTCGAGATCTGGGACTGGACCCGGCACGACCTCGACGCCCTGGCCCGGACTCCGGCCGAGTTCTCGTCCATGACCGGGTACATCCGGGGCAGTCTGACCGACGAGAAGGGCACCGCCGAACTCCTCCGCACCGCCGAGGAGTCGCTCCGGGCAGCCGAGCAACTGGGCTGTCCCCGGCTGAACCTGCACGGCACCGGACTGGACGACAAGGGCCTGCCGGTGGTGCCGGTGACCGGTGCGGCCACCGGAGCGATGTGGATCGCCGCCCATCGCACGCTCACCCGCCTCGCCGAGCTGGGGGAGAGCGCCGGGGTGGTCTTCACGCTGGAGAACCTCAACACGGCCGTCGACCATCCCGGTGTGCCGTTCGCGACGGCCGCCGACACTATGGCCCTGGTCCAGACGGTGGGCCGGCCCGGACTGCGGATGAACCTGGACCTGTACCACGCCCAGATCGGCGAGGGGAATCTGATCGAGCTGGTCCGCAAGGCCCACGCCCTGGGCCTGATCGGCGAGATCCAGGTCGCCGACGTCCCCGGCCGCCGCGAGCCCGGAACCGGCGAGATCAACTACCCCGCCGTCGCCCGCACCCTCAAAGAGCTCGGCTACGAAGGCACGGTCGCAATGGAGGCCTGGGCCTCCGGCGGCAGCGAGCTCGCCCTGGAGCGCTTCCGCTCCGCGTTCACTCTCTGACGCTCCTGTCCACTGTCCTCTGACTGCTTCCGACTGCTTCCGACTGCTTCTGCCTGCCTCGTCGGGATCCGACGATCCCGGCGGCCTCCGACCATGACGTATGGAGCGCCCGCATGACCACTCCCATGACCACCCAACAGCCTCTCGCCGTCGGCCTCATCGGCGCCGGACGCATGGGCGCCTTCCATGCCGAGACCCTCGCCCACCGCCTCCCGGGCGTCCGGCTCACCGCCATCGCCGACCCCGCCCCGGGCACCGCGCGCAGCCTGGGCAACCGGCTCGGCTGCACCGCCGCCTACACGGACATCGGCGACCTCCTCACCGCCCCGGACATCGACGCGGTGGTGATCGCCACCCCGGCCCGCACCCACGCCGACCTCGTAGAAGCGGCGGCCAAGGCAGGCAAAGCGGTCTACTGCGAGAAGCCGATGGCCGTCACCCTCGCCGAGGCCGACCGCGCCATCAAAGCCGCCGCCGACGCGGGCGTGCCACTCCAGGTGGGCTTCAACCGCCGCTACGACCCGGGCTTCCGAGCCGCCCACGAGAAGATCACCGCCGGTGACATCGGCACACCTCAACTGCTGCGCTCGCTCACCCGCGACCCCGAACTCGCCGACCCGGCCCGTATACCCCCGTGGACGATCTTCCTGGAGACCCTCATCCACGACTTCGACGTCCTGCGCCACCTCAACCCCGGCGCCGAACCCGTCGAAGTCTCCGCGTTTGCGGACGCCCTGATCCGCCCCGACTTCAAGGACCACGGCCTGCTCGACACCGCCGTCGTCACCATCCGCTTCGACAACGGCGCCCTCGCCACCGCCGAAGCCAGCTTCCAGGCCGTCTACGGCTACGACGTACGCGCCGAAGTCCTCGGCTCGGCCGGCATGCTCACCCTGGGCGACCTCCGCCGTACCCACCTGACCGCGTACGGCCCCGACGGCACCACCGCCGAGTGCGTCACCTACGACCAGCACCTCTTCCACGACGCCTACGTGGCCGAACTCGCCGACTTCACCGACGGCGTCCGCACCGGCCGCACCCCCACGGTCACCGGCGAGGACGCCCGCGCCGCCCTGTGCATCGCCCTCGCCGCCATCGACTCCGTCACCACCGGCGGCTCCGTCCGCATCGACCAGCTCAAGGATCTCTGACGCGCCGAACGCCCCCGACCGGTCAGCCGCGCGAGCAGCCGGGCCGCGCGCCGAGGGCGGATGCTGCTCGCACTGCGCCGCGGGCAGCTGTCATCCGCTGCCCGCCGGGTGCTCAGCCGGGAATGTTGGGTTCGTACTCATCCCGTCGCCACTCGGAGCCTCCGAGCGGATGGTTGTACGCGGGCCGCCCCACGTTCCCGCTCGTCCGGAAGGGATTGCCGTTGTCGTCGACGCGTACGGTGCCCTTCTGGTCACCGCTGGACCATTCCAGCTCCAGGTACCAGCTCACGTTGTGTGCCCGCGCGTCCGCGAAGACGTAGAAGACCTCGGGATCGGACTCACTCACCTTGTACGGGAAGTCGCGCTGACCGGCCTTGGGAGAGATCGCGGGCCGCCCGGCATCGAGGTCCACCCCGAAAGCCGTCGTCTCCACGTTGCCACCACACCCGACGCCCATCACGAAGTCGTTCCAGTCGAGCGGCGCGCTCTTCTCCACCACCCGCACATGCAGTTTGTCCAGGACGACGGTGGCCTTCCCCTTGCCCTGCACGGTCAGCGCCAGCATCTGCTGCCCGCCGGCGACGGCTCCGAGCGCGCTGACCCACCCACGCGCGTCCGGCTCACCCGGCGGCGGAACGACCTGCTCGGGCTCCCGGTCGACCAGATAGTGCTGGCTGCACGGCCCTTCCCACTCGTACGGATTGACGACGACGGAGGGCTCGGTGGCCTCGTCCTCGGCACCACCGTCCTGGCCCGCCCCGGCCCCACCGCTCCGGGAGGCGGAGGCGGACGGGGAAGCCGTAGGACTGCCGCTGCGGGACGCGGACGGCGAGGCCGAACCGCCCTTCGCGCCGGACGGCTTGGAGGCACCGGGACTTGCGTCGACGGACGAGGAGGCGGCACCGACGGACCCCTTCCCGCCCCGGGCGTCATGGCCTTCACCCTCGCCCGGCACAAGATTCACCACCAGCGCGACCGACACGAGGGCGGCGGCCACGGCCGCCCCGGCGAGGACGACGGTACGCCGCCGCCGCGCCACGGGAACCTCCGTCAGGTGCCGCCGCTCGACCTCGGGAACGGCCTCGGCCACAGCTTCGGACCCGCCCGCTTCGGACCCCGCGGCCCCGGTCCCGACCTCCCCTTCGGACCCCGCCGCCCTGGTCCCGGCCTCCGCCGCCACATCCGCTGTACGCGCCTGCCGTTCCTCCTCCGCAGCGACTCCGCCCGCCTTCTGCCTGCGCCGGGCATCCGCCAGAACCCACCGCCGATGCAGCTCCACCAGTTCCTCGGGCGTCGCCTTGCACACCCGCGCGAACCGCTCCACGGGTGCGTAATCCGTCGGTACGGCATCCCCGTTGACGTACCGGTGAAGCGTGGACGCACTCGTGTGCAGCCGCTTCCCGAGCACCCCGTAACTGAGCCCGGACCGCTCCTTCAACCGGCCCAACAGTTCAGAGAATTCGTCCCCCGCCACCATTCCGCCCTCTCACCACGTCCCGGACCTCCATTCCAGGGAGAGGTCATTCCCCCAGGTCAGAGCTATCGCAAGCGTTCCAGCGTCCCGGATACCCCGGCAGCCGTGGCGGCCGGGACGGATCACCGCACAAGCTTTGGCCATCCAAACACGCCGCTCCCGGCACCCGGTCGAGCGGCCCATGCCAACGCCCGTACCGCACAGGGGGATTCACATGTCCACACGCGCCAACCGCACCCGCATGCTCGTCGCCGCCGCGCTCACGGCCGCCACGCTGACGTTGACTGCCTGCAACAACGCAGAGGGCGGCCGCGACGAGGGCGCAGCATCGGCAGGATCCGCGTCCACGGCCTCCGCCAACCCTTCCAAGCCCTCGTCCAAGGCGAACGGGGGAACCTCCACCTGGGCGCGACAGACCGATTCGGAGGGCGCGACGTCCGAAGGCTCTACAGGGGGCGCGGCCGGTTCGAGCGGCACGACGGGTTCCGGGGGGTCGTCGGACCCCACGGGCACCTCGGGCTCGAACGGTTCAAAGGGATCGAAGGGCGACTCGGCGTCCGCGTACCCGCCCTGCTCCAGCGCCTCCACCCGGATGACCGCCACGGAGGTCTCCCGCCCGCTGAACCACCTCCTCCTCACCGTCACCAACACCGGCTCGAAGAACTGCGACCTCGTCGGCTATCCGGCGGTCCGTTTCGACGAGGCCCAGTCCGTCCCGCCGGCCTTCGAGGACTCCAAGCCGCAGGCGGTGGTCACGCTGGCCCCTGGCGAGTCGGGCTATGCGAGCGTCCTCCTCACCTCCGCGGACGGCAGCGGCTCCAACGGCTACACGGCCAAGTCCCTCGCGGTCTTCTTCGGCGAGGACGCGAGCGCGCACCCGTCACTCCCCGCGAAGGGCGTGTACGTCGACGACTCGATCGGAGTCTCGTACTGGCAGTCGACCATGGCCGACGCCCTGGCCTGGTGACACACCGACTCACTGAGCCACGGTGCCCCCGATGCGGGGACCGGTCAGGCTCGCGCCTCCAGTTCGCGTTCGACGGCTGAGGCCGTCGAGGCCAGGGCGCTCACCCAATGGGGGAGGCGGTCCCGGCGGAAGCGCGCCGTCGGTATGGCGATCGCCACGGCTGCGATCAGGCCGTGCGAAGGGGCCCGGACGCGGACGCCGATCGCGGTCAGGCCGGTCTCGGTCTCCTGGTTGTTGAGGGCGAAGCCCCGCTTGCGCACCCGGGCCAGTTCGCGCCGCAGCCGGGGCAGGTCGACTTCGGTGTCGCCGTCGTAGAGCGCGGTGAGGTTCTCGGCGGGAAGGGCGGCGAGGATGGCCTTGCCGCCCGAGGTCAGGTGAGCGGGCAGTGACCGGCCGGCCCGGGTGCCGACCCGCAGGATCTGCGGGGCCCGGGACTCCGCCGTCGCCAGGAACCGGGCCTCGGTGCCTGCCAGGACGATGAGGTTGACCGACTCCTCCTCGGCGTCGGCCAGTTCCTGCATATGGGGCAGCGCCACCTCCCTCAGCAGCGTCACCGGAGCCTGGGTGGTGACGGTGGGGCGCAGGACCTCGCCCGCCTGGTAGCGCCGGTCGGGCCGCTGCTCGGCGAAGTCCCGGTAGACGAGCATCGCCAGCAGGCGGTGCGCGGTGGACGGCGAGACGCCAAGACGTTCCGCGGCATCACTGACCCGCATCGGGCCCTCCTGCTGCAGCAGCATCGCCAGGTGCAGCGCGTGGTCGACCGAGGCGATCGGATACGGCGGCTCGTTCTTCATAGCAGAAAAACGTATCCCCCTCAGCAGAACACTGGCAACGTTGCCCGTATCAACCCGTACCAAGTCGTCCCGCTGAGGACTGGGAGTACAGGCATGACCACCACCCCGTCTCCGGTGACCATCCGCGCCACCGACGGCCCGGGACAGCCCGAGCGCACTCCCCAACTCGAGTCGCTCTACCGGCAGTTCGAGTCGGAACTGCTCGTCCCGCTGTGGGCCGAGATCGGCGAACTGATGCCGGCCGAGCCTCACTCCAAGGCCGTGCCGCACCTGTGGCGCTGGCGCAACCTGATGCCGATGGCGGAACAGGCCGGGAGCCTGGTCCCCGTGGGACGCGGCGGCGAGCGCCGTGCCATCGCGCTGGCCAACCCGGGCCTTGGCGGGCGCCCGTTCGCCACGCCGACGCTGTGGGCGGCGATCCAGTACCTCAAGCCGTACGAGGACGCACCGGTCCACCGGCACAGCCAGAACGCGTTCCGCTTCGTGGTCGAGGGCGAGGGTGTGTGGACCGTCGTCGACGGCGACCCGGTGGCCATGCGCCGCGGCGATTTCCTGCCGCAGGCCGGCTGGCACTGGCACGGCCACCACAACCGCAGCGACCGGCCGATGGCCTGGATCGACGGGCTGGACATCCCCTTCCAGCACTACACGGACGCGACGTTCTTCGAGTTCGGCACCGACGACGTCGGCACCCGCGAGGCCCCCGAACGCTCCCGCTCGGAGCGGCTGTGGGCCCACCCGGGCCTGCGCCCGCTCACGCACCTGACGCCCACGCCGGCCACCCCGCTGCTCGCCTACCGCTGGGAGTACACCGACCGCGCGCTGTCCGACCAGCTCGCGCTGGAGGCCGAGGGCTGCACGGCGACCGTCGAGCCGGGACACGCAGCGGTCCGTTACACCAACCCGACCACGGGCGGCGACGTCCTGCCGACGCTCCGCACCGAGTTCCACCGGCTGGCGCCGGACACGGCGACCGCCGCCGTACGGGAGGTCGGCTCGTCGGTCTTCCAGGTCTTCGACGGCACGGGCGAGGTCACGGTGGGCGAGGCCCGCTGGACCGTCGAACGCGGCGACCTCTTCGTCGTTCCCTCCTGGACCCCGCTCAGCCTGGCCACCGACACCGGACTCGACCTCTTCCGCTTCAGCGACACCCCCGTCTTCGAACGGCTCCACCTCGACCGCACCTACCAGGAAGGCCCCCACGCATGAAGCTGGCGACCGTACGCACGGCCGACGGACTGCGCGCCGCCCGCGTCGAGGACGGACAGTACGTCGACCTCGGCCCGGGCGACGTGGGCAGCCTGCTCGCCCACGACGACTGGCGCACCCGTGCCGCGGCCACGGGCGGAGCGACCCTCGCCGTCGAGCCCACCGACCTCGCCCCGGTGATCCCGCACCCCGGCAAGATCGTGTGCGTGGGCCTCAACTACCGCACCCACATCACCGAGATGGGCCGCGACCTGCCCGAACACCCCACTCTGTTCGCCAAGTTCGCCGAAGCACTCATTGGTCCCTACGACACTCTCACCCTGCCGCCCGAGTCCCCCACGGTGGACTGGGAGGCCGAACTCGTCGTGGTCGTCGGCAAGCGGGTGCGGCGCGCGGACCGGGCCACCGCGGAGACGGCCATCGCCGGATATACCGTCATGAACGACGTCTCCATGCGCGACTGGCAGTTCCGCACCAAGGAGTGGCTCCAGGGCAAGACCTGGGAGGCCAGCACGCCCCTCGGCCCTTGCCTGCTCACCGCGGACGAACTCGCGCACGACGCCGCGATCAGCTGCGAGATCGACCGGGAGTCCCTGCAGAAGTCGACCATCGCCGACCTGCTGTTCGACGCCGCCGACCTGGTCTCGTACATCTCGACCATGATCACCCTCAATCCCGGCGACCTCATCGCCACCGGCACCACCGGCGGCGTGGGCCACGCCCGCAAGCCTCCCCGCTACCTCCAGGACGGCCAGACCCTGGTCACGACCGTCGAGGGCATCGGCGCCCTGTCCAACCCGGTACGGCGTGCCCCGGAAAGCACCTCCGCATGACCACGGGCACGCCGGCTCGCAGCCTTCGCTGGATGGCCGAGGGGCACGCGTACTTTCTCTCTCACCTCAAGGCGGTGGGCGACGAGGAGCTACGAGGCTCAAGCCGCCTGCCCGGCTGGTCGGGCCGGCACCTGCTCTCCCACGTCGGGCACAACGCCAAGGCCCTCGGACGGCTGGCCCACTGGGCGGCGACGGGCGAGCCCACACCCATGTACCCGAGCCCGGACGCACGGGCGGAGGAGATCGAGTCCGGCGCCGCCTGGCCCGTGCCGCGCCTGCGCGCCTTCGTCGAGGCCGAGCACGACCGGCTCGCCGCCGCCCTGGACCGCCTCACCGACCCGAAGTGGGACGCCCAGGTCGTCACCGCCCAGGGGCGCACCGTCCCGGCGCGCACCATCCCCTGGCTGCGCAGCCGCGAAGTGTGGATCCACGCCTGCGACTTGCCGTCCGGCGGCGACTTCTCGGCCTTCCCGGAGGACTTCGCCGACGCGTTGATCGAAGACGCGCTCACCCGCCGCCGTACCGCGCAGGGCCTACGGCTCCAGGTGCGGGCGACCGACCGGGACCGCCGTACCGACGACAGCCCGGCCGTCGTCGAGGGATCCGCAGCCGACCTCGCGCGCTGGCTCACCGGACGCGGCACATCCGTACGACTCCATACGACAACGGGGGCGCCGCTCCCCGAGCTGCCGCCGTGGCTGTGACCACCCGCAGAACGAACACCGTCGCCACCGGGCTGTGCCGCACGACCTGAGCGTGCGCCGCCAGGCCGCGCCCTTCCCGCTGCCCGCCGTGCTCGGCCACGAGGGGGCGGGTGTCGTGGAGTCCGTCGGGCCGCAGGTCGGCGGCTTCGCGCCCGGCGACCGCCTGATCCTCGACTACACCTCCTGCGGAGCCTGCGCAGGCTGGCGGGCGGGCCGCCCCGTCTGTCCGGTCTGTCCGGCGCACGTTCCAGCGCGGCCGGCCGGTCGTCCCACCGATTCAGACGGCTTCGGGCGGCTTCATTCGGCGGACCTGGACCCGGCCGTGCGTCGCCGGAGCGCCGGCGTGGTGAGTATGGGTGACGGCCCCAACCGTTACGAGTTGGAGTCCGCTCCAAGGCAAGCAGCCACCTCCGCTTGGTCCGGCCACGAGCCCGCATGTCGGTGTGAGCCCCATGCCCGCGCCGGTGCACTCAGCTGGAACTGTCGGGATCTTCCTTCGCGGCGCGGCGGTACTCGGCGTTGATGCGCTGCGCTTCCTCAAGCTGGTCCTCGAGGATGACGATGCGGCAGGCAGCCTCGATCGGGGTCCCCTGGTCGACGAGTTCGCGGGCGCGAGCGGCGATCCGCAGCTGGTAACGGGAGTACCGCCGGTGCCCGCCCTCCGAGCGGAGCGGAGTGATCAGACGGGCCTCACCGATGGCCCGGAGGAAGCCGGGGGTGGTGCCGAGCATTTCGGCGGCCCGGCCCATGGTGTACGCGGGGTAGTCGTCGTCGTCCAGACGACCGCTGAGCGGAGTATCTGCTGTCATTTACACCTCGTTGTACGACGCGTCGAGGGGCCCTGGTGCCATGCGGCACCAGGGCCCCGAAGGGATTGAACACCATCTGTCGGCCCTACTGCTGTGCCGACCTGCTGTTTCCGCTACCCGGCCCGGGAGAGGGCCGGGAGTGCGGGGATCGCGGATTCGTGACCGGGGACCACCTTCCAATCCGGGGTCTTGCGGTACCCGGCCGAATGCTTCCTGGGCCGGGCGATCCTGATGGCGTCTGCTCCCTCCTTCCTTTCCTCTGAATGATGCGAACTGCTGGTGTTGCTGTCGGCGGCCCCTCAACCTGCGAGCCGCCCAGTGCGACTGTCAGTCCCGTCACCGTCCTGCGAACAACGTGGCTTCGGAACTCCACAGTCACCCTGACCTGCAAACTTCGTGTACCGCTGCCCGGCAGTTCGTGTCTGCCGGGCTTCCTTGACCGTGTCTACGAAAGGAACCTTAACTAGATCACCAGCCAATGTCTACTCTGGCGAGCACAGATTTCGGAGATCTCGAGGCGTAAGTATTTTGCGTCGGCTGACAGCGGCGGCGCGGTGGGCCATGCGCTCCAGCGCCCCCGGTCTCTCACCGCGCCGGTTCGCCGGCCGCACGTCGGCGCCCGAGGTCACGTGCGGGAAATGAGCACAGAGGACCGACCACTGCATAAAATCGGCTCTCATGTCGAAACCTGACGACCTGCTCGCGGACATCGCCGCCAAGGTGGAGTCCGCGCAAAGCAATCAGATGTCGCTGACTGTGGTTGTCGGCGGTGCTGTCATCACCGGCCGACTGGCGCCCGAAGCCGTGTGGAGGGAGCGAGTGTCGGAGGTACTGAAGGACTCGGACCGTCTCGGCCAGTTCTCCGGTGTCTTCGCAGCCGACCGGACAGAGGACCGAACCGACCGCGGCGAGGCGCCCACGCATCTGCACTTCCATCTCGCCCGGATCCTGCAGGGCAGTGTCGGGATCCCCGAGACGGGTGGAATGTACCGAGTCGCCATCAGCGACGTCAGTGCCTGGACCGTGGGGGACTTCAGTTACTCCGAACCGTGAGACGCCCCACGACGAGGGCCCTGCCGACGTGTGTCGGCAGGGCCCTCATCGCTGTTCTGTCGCTGTTCTGGTGCCGGCTTCCGCCGGTCGTCATTCAGGAGACGGGCCTGCCGAGCAGGGCCGATGCGGTCTGCAGCGGTGTGAGGACGCGCGCGGCGGGTGTGCTCTCCTCGCCGTTGCGGCAGGTGAAGCCGAGGCGGCTCATGGCGCGGGTGACTTCCCCGCTGGTGAAGTCGCGGCGGTCCTGCCGGGTGATGACTTCGCCCACTTGCTTGACGGGATAGTGGCGGCGGCCGATGAGCACGGACTCACCCGTGACGGCCTCGGGCTTGATGCCCTTCATGGAGGCCAGTACCTCGTGCTTGGTGAGTTCGAACGGGAACCGGGCGATGACACAGCGCATGATGCCTCACAGGGATGGAGTACGAGTCGGGGCTGACCTGCTGAGGCGGGTCAGGGGGAGAGGGCGAGCACGCCCGGTGGTCGACCGGCGCCGAGGAGATCCCGTAGACGGACCCGGTCCGTGAAGGCGGAGCTGTCGCGGACGACGGCGAGCTGGGCCCGGTTGATCGAGCTGGTGAACTGTTCGTCCTTGTCACACAGCAGCAGATGCTCGACATGTGCACCGGCCATGACGGACAGGGCCACCTCGACGGTCATGTCGTCAGGGACCCGCAGTCCGGATACGCCGACGACCTCGGCCGGGGCCGGAAGCGCGGAGGCAGGCTCCGTAGGGCGCTGCAGCAGCCGAACCGGCTTCAAGGTGGAGCCTCCTGCAAGGACGGGTCTGCGAAGTCGGGTGAGGTTTCTGCCCACGAGGGCTCTAGGCCGCCGGGTTGGAGGCGGTCGGCCGCTGTGCCGCGCGGCGTGCCGCCTCGCCGGTGGACCGGCCCTGGCCGGCGCGGCCGCGGCGGCCGCGGGACGGGGACGAGGAAGAGGAAGAGGCGCCGCGCCGGGGGCGTTCCACGACCGGCACTGTGATGACGACGGGGACACCCGAGGGCGCCTGAGCGCCTGTGATGCGGGTCAACTCCGCTTCACCCGAGTTCACCTGGGTTGTCTGCGGGGTGATGCCGGCGGCGGCCATCAGCCGGCTCATGTCGCGGCGCTGGTTGGGGGTCACCAGGGTGACCACGCTGCCGGACTCACCGGCGCGGGCCGTGCGGCCGCCACGGTGTAGATAGTCCTTGTGGTCGCTGGGCGGATCGACGTTCACCACCAGATCGAGGTTGTCCACGTGGATTCCGCGCGCCGCGACATTGGTCGCCACCAGTACCGTCACATGCCCGGCCTTGAAGCGGTTCAGGGTCCGTGTGCGCTGCGGCTGGGACTTGCCACCGTGCAGGGCGCCGGCGCGGACGCCGCTGTTCAGCAGATGCTCGGTCAGCCGGTCCACCGCGTGCTTGGTGTCCAGGAACATGAGCACCCGGCCCTCGCGTGCGGCGATCTCGGTGGTGGTCCGATGCTTGTCCGCGCCGCGTACGTGGAGTACGTGGTGCTCCATGGTGGTGACCGCACCCGCGGACGGGTCGACGGAGTGGACCACCGGGTCGTGCAGGTAGCGGCGGACCAGCAGGTCGACGTTGCGGTCCAAGGTGGCCGAGAAGAGCATCCGCTGCCCTTCGGGACGCACTTGGTCGAGCAGCGCGGTGACCTGGGGCATGAAGCCCATGTCGGTCATTTGGTCGGCCTCGTCGAGGACGGTGATGGCGACGCGGTCCAGTCGGCAGGCGCCGCGGTCGATGAGATCCTTGAGCCGGCCCGGCGTGGCGACGACGATCTCCGCACCGCCACGCAGTGCCCCGGCCTGCCTGCCGATCGACATCCCGCCGACCACTGTGGTCAGCCGCAGCCGCACAGCTCGGGCGTACGGGGCGAGCGCGTCGGTGACCTGTTGGGCGAGCTCGCGGGTGGGTACGAGGACGAGGGCCAGCGGCTGCCGGGGCTCGGCGCGCTGACCGGCCGTACGGGCGAGGACCGCGAGGCCGAAGGCGAGCGTCTTGCCCGAACCGGTGCGGCCACGGCCGAGTACGTCGCGGCCTGCGAGCGAGTTCGGCAGAGTCGCCGCCTGGATCGGGAACGGTGCGGTCACGCCCTCGTGGCCGAGCGCGGCCAGCAACGGCGCAGGCATGGCGAGATCGGCGAACGTCTCGACGGCACCGAGCGCGGGGGTGATCGTCTTCGGCAGCGCGAACTCGCCCTGGGGAGCGGCCTGTCGACGTCCATGACCTTCGGGGCGGCGCGGAGCACCGGAGCGGCCGGGGACTGCGGTTCCGGCCCCGGTTCCGTAGCGGCTGCCGCCCCTCTTGGCGCCGGAACCTCCGGCGCGAGTGCGGACGAAGCGATCGTTTGTACGCGTGCGGTTCATGCGGAACCTTCCTTGATATGGCACGAATCAAGGAATTCCCGCAGCAAATGAGCAGCGCAGAGAATCGCGAGAACGAGCCGAAGACAATGCGGAATCGAATGGGATCCCGAAGGGAACGTGCAGGGAATGCACAGGTGACGTGCGTGGGATTTTTCTCTCACGAGAATGGTGAGATCCCGGCGGCAGGATCGATGGGGTCATGACCATGGCCCCTGGACAACCCTGCGGCTGAAATTGTGGTTGTCAGGTACGGTCGGGCAGGCAGCCCGCGCCCTGAAAACCGATCAGCTGGGGCCCGCACCCCACGGTGCGGGCCCCAGCTGCGACGTACGTGTCGGCGTCAGGCGGGAACGATGTTCTCGGCCGTCGGGCCCTTCTGGCCCTGCGCGATGTCGAAGGTCACCTTCTGGCCTTCCGAGAGCTCACGGAAGCCCTGAGCGGCGATGTTCGAGTAGTGAGCGAAGACATCGGCGCCGCCGCCGTCCTGCTCGATGAAGCCGAAGCCCTTTTCCGCGTTGAACCACTTCACGGTGCCGGCAGCCATATTGAATCTCCTTTGGGGCGGTGCTCGAAGTCCACACTGTGCGGACTCCGCGTCGTCGAGATGATCACCCCGCCGGAAAATAACCGGAAATGTAAGGAGCTCTACCGGCGTATGGAACCGGTGAGGGCACTCCCAAGCGTTCGGGAACCACAACTGCAACTGGGACCGACAGTATCACGTTGCGATCGACCGTGTGCGTTGAATAGTTCTGCTCCACCTGTCGAGTAAGGAACCTTCATCGAGCGTGGCGTCTATTTCTCATTTCGCGACCACAGATATTGGCTCGCCCGGACCCCAGCGTTTCTGGCCGTTCGGGCGTCGCACGGCGCCCGAACGGCGTAGCCGGCTCGCAGAGGTCATCACCACCGCGGGCCCCGACGCCACGCGTCCATCTCACAGCATCGCCGACGGGACACGCACTCGCCGGACCTCGCTGTCACGCGGTCAGACGCGTCACTCCTTCTACCGATGGGAGTTGTGGAACATGTCCATTGCAGTGTGGGGGCATATCGAGAGGCAACACTGATGCACAGGTCTGCATACGAGCAGATGGAACTCTGCGTGAAGGAGTACATGCCGACGAATCGGCGGCACCGGGTCGTTGATCTGGGATCGCGTGTGTCAGACAAGCAGAGTGTCACGCATAAAGAAATGCTGGGTCAGCGCGACATCGACTATGTGGGCGTCGATGTGCTCGATGGACAGAATGTGGATGCCGTGATGGCCAAGCCGTACCGCATTCCAGTGAAGTCGAACAGTGCGGACTTTGTGCTCTCGGGCCAGGCATTCGAACACATCCCGTTCTTCTGGGCAACGATGATGGAGATCGCGCGTGTGCTGAAGCCCAGGGGAATGGCATTCATCACGGCACCGTCGCGCGGCCATGCGCACGACGCACAGGACTGCTGGCGCTACTACCCAGACGGGTTCCGGGCGATGGCTGCGTACTCGGGACTCGAATTGCGCGAGGCCTACACCGATTTCCCGCCGATGACGGGAATCCGGCACAATTACGCGGCCATTGATGCCGAACATGCCTACTGGGGTGATTCCGTCGGGGTCTTCCAGAAGCCCCGCCGCTACCGGCGACTGCCGGTGTTCTTCGTACGCGAACTGACTGTTTGGTGGGCCAACCGCGTCGGGGGTATCCAGAACACGCCCCTGCTCGAGCCAGTCGAAGGGCGTGCGCTCTGCGGGCGCCCTGGGGACGTGCCGTAGTGGGGGCTCCACCTCGGTCTGATACTCGGTATCAAAATGCGTCGCAGGGTCGATGCTGTACGTTGCTCCGCATCTGCCTGGCACGTTGGACGACTGGAGGACAGAGATGTCTTCACATGTGGCGCCCGGTGACCAAGTGACGCCCGGACTCGACCGGCGCACCGAGCTGAGGGAGTTCCTGCGTTCTCGCAGGGCCCGGCTCAGTCCCGAGGACGTGGGCCTGCCCTCGCACGGGCGGCGGCGGGTTCCCGGGTTGCGGCGCGAGGAGATGGCGCAGCTGGCGGGGATGTCGTACGCGTACTACGCACGCCTGGAGCAGGGATACGGCGAAACCATGTCGGCCGAGGTGCTGGACGTCGTCGCCCGTGTCCTGTGTCTGACCGAGGAGGAGCATGGCCATTTGATCCGGCTGGCGCAGCCCGACCGGCAGAGCACGCCGCAGGCCACGCCCCCGCCGCAGCGACTGCGGCCCACCGTCCAGCACCTGCTCGACGCGCTCGGCGTACCCGCCTACGTCGTCAGCCGGCGGATGGACATCCTGGGATGGAACCGGCTCGCCGCCGCCGTCTTCGGGGACTGGGGCCGGCTGCCGTCCGCGGAGCGCAACGTGGCCCGGCTGATCTTCCTCTCGTCGGCGATGCGCGATCGGTTCTCCGACCCGGCCGACGCGGCTCTGAAAGTCGCCGGCGTTCTGCGCATCAACGCCGGCAAGAGCCCCGGGGATCCACATCTCGCTTCCCTGATCCAGGAGTTGTCGCAGAAGAGCGAGGAGTTCCGGCGGTTGTGGGCACGGCACGAGGTGAGCTGCGGGAGCGTCGGCGACTCCGTGCGGATGCGGCACCCGGTGGTGGGAGAGTTCGACCTCGTCCGCGAGCCCATGGCGCTGCCCGGCGGCGCCCCCATGCGGCTGATGACCTTCCACGCCGAGCCGGGCTCCCGCTCGGAGGAAGCCCTGCGGATACTGGCCAGTTGGGAGATGGAGCCGCTGCGCTGAGGCGTGGGTACGCGCACCGCAGGTTGCAGCGGTCATGCGGACAGGAGCGCGGCTGGTGATGACATCCGGCCGCGACGGAACACAGCACGGCCATCCATCGCCTGACCACGACGTACGCGGGCGGAACGCCGGTCACCGTGGTCGGTCATCGCCCGGCCGGCCCGCCCGGACGCTCCCCCCGCCGCGCGCGGTATCAGCCGGCGGCGTCGCGCAGCGCCTCGTTGATGTCGCTCAGCGCGTCGGTCAGCCGGGTGTAGTCGTCGCGGACCACGGGCGTGACGAAGTACCGCTCGACGACATGAGAGTGAACGGTCACGGCCTGAAGGAAAACGGTACGGCCGTGATCAGTCGGCTCCACGAAGACGCTTCTGCGGTCGTCCGGTGACGGTACGCGGCGGACCAGGCCGGCTTCTTCCATGCGGTCGATCAGCCGGGTGGTGCCACTGCTGGTGAGGGTGAGGTCGTCGGCGAGTTGGCGCTGGGAGACCTCCTCGCCCGGCTTGCGGCACAGCCTGATGAGGACCTCCAGCATCGTGTGACTGATCCCGCACTCCCGTCGCAGAGCAGTGTCGATCCGCTGCTCCAAGCGGGTCGCGGCTTTGATCAGCAGCCCGAAGTCGTGAACGAGCTGGCTGTTGGCGGCACGGACGACCTGTTCGCCCCGCCTGGTCGCGGCATTCACCTGCGCAGATCCTCCCATCCTGACGGTCATGGCTCGCGAGTTTACTGCCACATCACCTACTGACGTCTCAGTTGCTGAGCAATCAATTGCTGACTGCTCAACAAAATTCTATGGTGGACGCCACCCCGTCGGCCACATCGGAGAGAGGGACATCCATGGACCTGCAGCACTGGCTCGGCCGAGCCACCCACGCGATACAGGACTGGGCCGACACCTTCGGCACCTACCAGCCGCACCCGTCGCTCCAGGTCGACGACGACCGCTTCGCCACAGCCTTCGAGGAGTTCACCGGGAGACTGAGGGACAACTACCCCTTCTTCCACCCGAGCTACGTGGGGCAGATGCTCAAGCCCCCGCACCCCGCCGCAGTGGCGGGCTACCTCACCGCCATGCTGATCAACCCCAACAACCACGCCCTGGACGGCGGCCCCGCCACGGCCCGGATGGAACGCGAGGCCGTTGCTCAGCTGGCCGCCATGTTCGGCTACGACACCCACCTCGGCCACCTCACCACCAGCGGCACGATCGCCAACCTCGAAGCCCTCTTCGTCGCCCGCGAACTACACCCCGGCCGAGGTGTCGCGTACGGCGCGGACGCCCACTACACACACGGCCGGATGTGCCGTGTGCTGGGGATGGAGGGGCACGCGGTCCCCACGGACGACAGGGGACGTATGGACCTCGACGCGCTGGAGGACCTGCTGCGCAGCGGCCGGGTGGGCACGGTCGTGCTGACGGCTGGAACCACCGGGCTGGGGGCCGTCGACCCGGTCCACGAGGCCCTGCTTCTCAAAGAGCGTTACGGCGTTCGTATCCACATCGACGCCGCATACGGCGGCTTCTTCACCCTGCTGGCCGGCGCCGAGGGGCCCGAGGGACTCGCGCCCGAGCCCTGGCAGGCGATCGCCCGGTGCGATTCGGTCGTCGTCGACCCGCACAAACACGGGCTCCAGCCCTACGGCTGCGGTGCCGTGCTCTTCCGCGACCCCGAGGTGGGGCGCTTCTACCTCCACGACTCGCCGTACACCTACTTCACCTCCAGCGAGCTCCATCTCGGCGAGATCAGCCTTGAATGCTCACGCGCCGGCGCCTCGGCCGCCGCCCTGTGGCTCACCTTCCAGCTTCTCCCGCCCACCGCCGACGGCCTGGGCCGGGCGCTCGCGGCGGGCCGCCGGGCCGCATTGAAGTGGGCCCAACTGATCACCGCCTCCGAACACTTGGAGCTCTACCAACAGCCGGAACTGGACATCGTCAGTTACTTCCCCCGTGTCGACCCCGCCACCTTGAGCGGCATCGACACGGCCTCCGCCCGCATCCTGGCGGACGGCATCACGAGCCCCGACCCGGTGTTCCTGAGCACTCTGAGAGCCGACCGCGAGGCGTTCACCGCACGCCACCCCAAAATCACCTCGGACGCCGACAGCGCCCGCATCCTCCGCAGTGTGTTGATGAAACCGGAATCCGAGCACCACGTGGAACACATCCACCACCAGGTCGAACGGCTCGCCCAATCCCCATGGCGATGACCGCCCCCGCATCAGGCGAGGACTGTGTCCGCCGGCTCGTGTGCGGGCTCATCTGGAGTGTCCGTCGCTACCGCACATGACGAAGCTGACATGCAGGCGTGGACCTGTTGATGTTGGTGACGTACTCTTCTATGTACATCACCAACATTGTGCGGGAGGTGCCGTATGTCTGTGACCCAGATCGACATAGACGATGACGCACTGGAGCGTGCCATGGCTCTGTCCAAGGTCAGAACCAAGAAGGAGGCGGTCAATCTCGCATTGAACTTCTACGCCGAGCAGCAGGAGCGTGCGGCGCGCATCAGCCGTCACTTCGAGCGTGCGCGTGAGTGGGGTGCCGTCGAGGACGCCGAACGCCTGCACCGGGCAGAGAAGGACAGCCGGTGATCTACCTGCTCGACACGTCTGGCCTGGTTCGGCTGCTCCGTGATCCAAAACTGCAATCGGCCTGGTACGACGCGATCGACGCCGGGGCCATCGCGTCCTGCCATGTACAACGCGCCGAGTTCCTCCACAGCGCCCGGAACGGACGCGAGTACGACGAGATCACGGAGATGTTCACCGACCTCTACCCCGACGTGTCGGTGCCGAAGAACGCGGGGCGCTGGATCAGCGCGGTGCAACACCGTATGGCCCATGCCGGGGAGCATCGCAGCGCTTCGGCCGTGGACCTCGTCATCGCCGCCACCGCAGCCCATCACGGTCTGGCCGTCCTCCACGACGATGCCGACTACCGCGCCACCGCCCGGCACGCATCCGACTTCATCGAGCACAACGTCCACGACGTCGCCTGAGCGGAGCCTGCTGATCCTGCTGGTACGCGTCTGCCGTACGACGTCGGCACCCGCCGTCGCGGTGACGCTGGTCGTGACGCTCGGCGCCGCGGTGATCGTCCTTCCCTACCGGATGTGGGGCGATCCGCAGTGGCCCAGCAGCTTCGCTACTTTCTTGACCCCCCGGGCCGCGGGCCGGTTCCGGCGGGTAGAACCCCGCGCCACCGCCCGCGCGTATCTGCTCGGCCTGCTGTCGGGTGTCGAGCGGAAGAACTGCTGGCGGCTGGCCGAACAGGCCGGCCTTGCTCGTCCCGGACCGATGCCGCCTCTCCTGCGCAGTGCTCGCTGGGACGCGGACGCGGACGCGGACAGTGGATCAGACGGGCTTTGCGAAGAAGGGCAGTGGTTCGGCAGGCGTGCAGCGGCAGTACACCGGAAGCAGCAATTTCCCGCGTGTGAGCAGCACCATGGCCCTGCGCTCACCCGACGCTGGGACTCTGACGCGCCCGTCCAAGGGCCGACAGCCGAAACGGCCCGCCGGAGAAACCGACGGACCGTCACGACACCTTGGCGCCGACTCGCAGCGCCTGTCAGTACTGGTGCCCGAGGTCCACACTCAGCAGTACGGGTGAACAGCCGACGCTTTCGTTCGGTACCGGTGGTGAGTCCTTTACGGTCTGCAAATGGATCCGGCGGTTGTAGGGGAGGTCCTGCGGGCGGGCGCCGGTTGAAAGGCGCACCTGATGTTGGGGTTGGGGAAGTCACCGGACGTGTTCAAGGCCCGTTCAGGCCGTTCGAGCGGAGCGGGGGTCTGGTGCGCGGTCGGCGTGGCATGTCTCGTCGCAACAGCGCTGACCTCCGCCGGTTGGTGGGCAGCCGAGAGTCTGGCGGCGTGGATGAAGGCATTCGGGCCGTCCGTCGCCTGCTGGGTGTTGACGGCGTCCCTGATGCTCCGTGCGTGGGGGGCGAGAGGGCGTGTGCGGAAGCGTCTGCTGCTGTTCGCGGGTTCTGCCGCGGCCGGGGGTGTGTACCGGGCCGCGGTTACCGTGTTGTCGGCCCACCCTCCGGCATGGGCAGTGGATGCGCGGCCGTTGCTCGGTCCGGTGGTGGTCACCGTAGTGACGGTGGCGGTGGGCCTGGGAATGGCCGGTCTGGTCGTCGCGGCCGATTCCGGTGCAGGTCGGCACCTGTGGCTGCGGCGCGTGCTTGACGGGGTCGTCACGGCCGGCTCCGTGTTCATGACGGGATGGGTACTGCTGCGGGCGGTTGGTGTCGGCTGGCGGCTGGAGAAGGGGATGGTCGGCGTCCTTTGGGGCGCGGAAGTCGTGTTCCTCGGTTTTCTGTTCGCCCTCTGGCGTCGCGTGCGGAACGATCAGCGGGCCACTGTGGGAGTAGCGGTCGTCGGGCTGACCCTCACGCTGATCGGCGACACCGTGCGACTGTGGTCGGCCGGCCCGCATTCCGCCGAGGTGATGCCTTCTCAGCTGGCCGACGCCTGCGACACCGCGGGACTGCTGGTGATTGCTGCCAGCCCTTGGGCGGACGGCGGGGTGAACGTCCTGGGCACTGGTCGGCCCGCCCTGCGGGCGGGGATAGAGGGTGCCGCGGCGTTCGTTCCCCTGACCGTCTGCACGGTGACGGCGCTGGGATATGTGTTGGCTCCTCTTGCCCGCGACCCGGTACCGCTGTTGGTCGGCGGAATCGTGCTGCTGGGTCTTTGGGCACGCCAGATGTTCCTGCCGAGCGAGAACACCGGAAACGACGACTGAAAGAGCGTTTGTCCCGGCGGAAGTGTGTGGTTCCGGGTTCATCGCGCGCGAGACGGCGGTGGTGCATCAGCCGGCCGAAGGCCCGCGCGACCAGCCGGCGTCGGGGGGTTGAAGTGCTAGGCGCTCGCCCACACCCCCGTGGCAGTACTAGCCGGCGCGTGCGGCGGTCCAGGTGATGTGCGGGGGCTCGACGCGTGCGCACAGAGGCCCGCCCTGCGCGTCGGTCAGGCCTAGGCGTCCGACCAGCAGCCCGTCCCGTGCGGCGGCGGCGAGTACGTCGGCGGGGATGACGTCGAGCATCAGCTTGGCGCGGCGGAACATCGTGAAGAGGCCCGACTCGTCGACCGTGCCCCACGACAGGTAGATGAACCGTCGGCCCAGACGGTCCTGCACGTAGGGGCCTTTGACATCGGTGCCGGTCGGCGAGGCGCTAGTGGTGCACTCCAGGGTCCATGTCGCGGACGGTGCGTCGCCGGGTTGTGGCTCGAGGAGTTCGGCCGGACGGTCGCGGCGTTGCACGGCGACGTGGATGTTGCCGTACGCGGGGACTTTGCCGTCGACAGAGGCGGGGCGGGTGAGGCCGGGCAGGTCGACGGCGTCGATGCGGATGCGCATAGCGACCATCATCCCGCCATTGTCCCGCCATCGTCCGCGCAGAGAGGTCAGCCGGCCTCGAACCGGGTGGGCCCGGCAGCGGTGACCTCGTCACGCAGTGCCGGCCCTCCTCTACGGCGGCCTCCTCGCCACCCCCGCCCACCCACGTCGGTCGGCGCCCCATCGCCGCGCCGCGCCGGCGTCCGGCGCGGCGCGTTGCGTCCGGCCTGCGGCTCAGTGGTCGTCGCGGATGGTGGTCGCGATGCCGTTGCTGATCACGACCTCGGCGGAGAAGCCCTTCTTGGCGGCCGTCTCCAGTTCGGCCTCGGTGCACTCGATGCCGCCCTGGCCGCCTTCGCCCGTGTTCGTGTCACCGCAGATGTCGCCGTAACCCCAGATCTCGGTGTCCTCGGCGACGAGGAACTGCTGCTCGACGCCCTTCATGTCGGAGACCGTGTACTTGCCCGGCGCCAGGTAGGAGACGTTGCCGAACCAGGTTCCGTTGACACCCTTGCCCTCGTTGATGCCCTCGACGACGGTCTCGTCGGAGTCAGAGCCGGAGCCGGAGTCCGAACCGGAGGAGCCGGAGCCCGAGCCGGCGTCCTGCTGGGCGGCACGCCGCTCGGTCACCAGGGCCGCGATACCGTCCTTCATCTCCACGTCGGCGCTCACGGCGCCCTTCTTTGTGGCCGTCTCCAGCTGGTCCAGCGTGCACGGCGCGTCCACCTTGGACCCCGCCTCGCCGCATATGGTGCCGGCGCCGTAGACCTCGGTGTCGTCGGCGACCAGGAACTGCTGGTCGTCCTTGCCCGGTACGGACACGATGTACTTGCCCGGGGCGAGATAGGCGACCTTGCCGTTCTTGAACGAGCCGCTGACGCCCTTGGAGTTCTTGGCGTCCGACGCCTTCTCCGCGACCGCCGCCGTGCCGGTCCCGCTCGCGCCGGACGAGCTGTCGTCGGTGCCGTTCTGGCACGCCGTCATCAGCACCCCGGCGGTGATCGCGGCGGTGACGACGACGACCTTGCGCAGGTGGCGGTTCATCACGGGAAGTTCCTTCCGAAGTGGGGAGCAGCAGGCGCCCGGCGGCGTTTCCGCCGGTTCCCGCCCTGTGCTGACTATGAGGAGTCCCAGAGCCCTCAGGTCACGCCCGTCTTGCTTCACGACACCGCCGTGGCACAGCCGTGACACAGCAACACATCGGCTTGGGCGGCGTCGCCGTCTCCGGGTGTGCAGCGGTGCGAAGAGCGCTGGAGGGGCAGCGGCAAGGGCAGCTGCCCCAGGCCGCTGACCTGGGGCATCAAGAAGAGCGGGGCCTTGCCCGGGCCGAAGGAGCCGCTGTTGGCCGTTGCGCGGTGCGTGCGGTGCTGCACGTGACCTGCCCAGGAGACACCATGTTCTGCGGGAGGCCGCAGCCGGACCGAGAGCGTGGATCTTCGCGTGAGAGAGGAGGCACCCCATGCCTGAGCTGCCAGACGTCGAGGGTTTCCGGAAGGTGCTCGAGTCCTGCGCGAAGGGCAAGATCATCCAACGCGTCGACGTGCGCGACACGGGCGTACTGCACGGGATGAGCACGGGGCAGCTGCGTGACGCGCTGGAAGGCCGGCGTTTCACCGAGCCGGAGCGGCACGGGAAGTGGCTGCTCGCGCGCACCGGCGGCCCCACCCTTGTGCTGCACTTCGGTATGACCGGCCAATTGGTCTGCAGTCATCCCGACGACGCGGCAGAGGCGCACGACCGCGTCCTGTTCACCGTGGCCCGTGACCGCCAGCTCCGCTACCGCGACCAGCGCAAGCTCCAGGGCCTCTGGCTGGCCGACGACGAGTCGGAGGTCGCACGGCTCCTGGAACGCCAGGGACCCGACGCGATGGCGGTGAATCGTAAGGAGTTCGAGGCCGCGCTCACCGCACGCCGCGGCAGCGTCAAAACGGCTCTCACCGATCAGTCCGTCCTGGCCGGACTCGGCAATCTGCTGGCCGACGAGATCCTGTGGCGGGCAGGACTGCGTCCCACGAGAAAGGCGGGCGATCTCACCGAGGACGACTGCGGTCGCCTGTACACGCACATGCGCCGCACCCTGCGCTCCGCGGTCGCCGCCGGCTGCGTCCCGCCGCGGGACTCCTGGCTCACCGGTCACCGCGACGACCCCGCCCCCGCCTGCCCGCGCTGCGGCAACTCCCTACGCCGGTCCCGCCTGGCAGGCCGCGGCACGGTGTGGTGTCCGCAGTGCCAGTAATACGGACCCTTGAGCCTCCGGGCGGTGCCCACATCGCTGCCACTGCCTGCCCGGACTGACCCGACGGTCTCAGGGGCGGGACAGCGACAGGGCCCCTCGGCCTTCCAAGTCTGTTGGTGGGGCGCAGGGGCCGTGCGCAGGGCCGTTCTGGCTTTGTCCACGAGTCCGTACGGCACCGGGGCGGCCCTTCCTCGATGGCTGCCAGGTGCTGCCCCGGATGATCTGGAGTTCCCGCGGCGGGCAGTTGACCCGCCGGGCAGACACTCGACTCAGGGGTGGGGATTGATCACTTCAATATCGGCTGCTGCTCCGCAGCGGCACAGACCCTCGGCTGCGCGGCGCGCGGCCGCCGCGGCGGTGGGCGGGGGCATGGCGCTGGTGGGCGTGGGGCTCACGGCGCCGGCCGCGCACGCGGCCGACAGCGACATCTCGTTCTCGAACGTCGTGGTCAACAACGGCAAGCCCGTCGTCGTCGGCATCAGCGCCGAGGTCGAGGCGCAGTTGACGTACACGGTGCAGAGCAACGTGACGCTCGACAGCTGGTGGGTCAGCGCATACCGGGGCACCTACGGGACCAACGAGTACAAGCTCGCGGTCTTCACGACCCGGTGGAGCTGCGGCCAATCCTCCGCAGGCGGCTACACCTTCCACGACTGCGACGAGACGATGACCATCGACCCCGACAACATGCCGGGCGGTAATGGCAACAAGCTCATCAACAGTGACGCCACCGACTTGAAGACCGTAGGCACGGCCATCAAGAAGGGCGGCGGTTACGACACCGACCTGCTCTCCGCGACGGTCCGCCTCCAGCGTGCCTCGCGCATCCAGAACATGAACGCCTCCCCGGAGCCCGTCACCAAGGGCAGGCCGATCACCGTCATCGGCACCGTGCAGCGCGCCAACTGGAGTCTGCACCGCTACGACAACTACGGCGGCCGACTGGTGAAGCTGCAGTTCAAGCCCGCCGGTTCCAGCACCTACACCACGGTCAAGTCGGTAACCGCCAGTAGTACCGGCTACCTGAAGACCACGGTGACCGCCTCCCAGGACGGCTCATGGCGCTGGCGCTACAGCGGCAACTCCACGACCGGCGCCAGCAACTCCTCTGCTGACTACATAGACGTCAACTAAGTCTCCAGGGCGTCCTCGACCTGCGTCTCGGTCGCCGCGCCTGACCGCGCAGCGCGAAGGCCCCGCTCCGACGGGGCCTTCAGCATCGGATCGCCGCTTGCCGGGTGGCTGTCTCACCAGTGGTGGCTCGGGTGAACGCGGCGACCCGCCTTGCGCTGTGCCAGCCACAGAGCGACCGCCTCCGAGATCGGCTGCCCGGTCTCCAGTTCGACGAAGCCGAACTGGCCGCTCTGGTTGCACTCGAGGAACCACCAGAAACCCTCCTCATCTTCAGCGAAGTCGAAGGCGGCGTAAGCCAGTCCAGCCATGGCGACGTACTCGCGCACCGACTTGCCGACGCGTTCGGGCACCGAAACCGCCTCCCAGGTGTGCTCGGTGTCGCCGTAGCGCCCGTCGACCTGGTCCGGCTCGGCCGTCTTCCGCGCGGCGAACAGCCGGGTGCTGACACAGGTCAGACGAATGTCGGCACGTTTGGATATGTACCGCTGCAGCAGCGCGGGACCGGCCGCGACGCCGGAGAAGTCCGAGTCGGGTCCGATCAGGGTGGTGGGCAGGGCCAGCGTGGGGTCACCGGGCGGCGGCCCCGAGGCGGACTTCACCACCACGTCCCGGTGCTCCTCGGCGAACTGCTGTGCCAGGCGTGGGGAGGTGGTGATGACGGTCGGTGGTACGGCGAAGCCGCTGAGATGAGCGGCCCTCAACTGCCATGGCTTGAGGCGGGCTTGGTCGGCGTTGCGCGGATGGTTCATCCATCGGGTAGGGACGGAGTAGAGCATGCCGAACAGCGCCTGGCGGGTCTCGGCGGTCAACCACGCCGAGGGTTGTGCCGCGTGCGCGGCCGGTTCGCCGGGCCTGCGCACCCATACGGACCGCAGGCCTCCCATGGTGAGCACATGTCCGTTCACCGACAGGTGACCCTCGAAGTCGCCATGGGCGTAATGCGCGGACAACACGGCCTTGCCCGGCAGATCGGCAGGGTCCAGCCGCATCACGGGAACCCCCGCCTCGTGCAGCTTGGCCACCACCATGTCGGCGGTGACGTCCTCCTCGGACGTGAGGATCAGTACGGTCATTCGGTTACGGATCGTCAGTCGTCGAAGTGGGTCTGGGAACCGGCGGTGGACGTCGTCGTACCGGCCGCCAGAAGGAGGTCCGGGTCGGTGACGGCCGGGCGGCCGTCGGGAAGCACGTTCAGTTGAAGCGACTCGTCGAAGCGGTATGGCGTCACCACGGTCGCAAGCGGCCTGGGGAAGGCGTAGTTGAGGGTGAACGGTCGCACTCGAAACCTCCAAGTTCGCACGCTGCCTGCGTGCAGTCCCTCGCGCGTTCCTTGCGCAAGAATTCTTCACTTCTGCCACATTTGGTGAAAGATCATCACATATCCGTCGCCTCACCAGCCTCTTTTCGCAACACTGACACCAAGAGCACTTGTTTTCCCCACCACTTACACATCGAAAGAGGCGCCGCAAACGTCACAGGGGCATGCCTACGGCTACTGGCTCACGTGAGGTGCGAGCCTCGGATCGGGGTGCCTCGCTGTGCGCGAGTGATGCCGTCCGTCCTGCGGGAGGCCGCACTCTCCACGTACGCGAACGTCGAGCGGCGCGGCCGGCGGGCGCAGAGGTTACCCGTGGTTCCCGCCGCTTGCCCGGCCGTTGCCGGCCGCGTCGTCGGCGCTGCCGGGATCGTTGCCGGGATTGCCGTTGCCGGACGTGCCGGTCTTCCCCGCCGTTCCCGTGCCGGCGTCTGCGGCACCCGCGCTGGATTTGCCCCTGTCGACGGACCTGCTCGGCGTGGCTGTCGCCCGCGCCAGCTGCTCGGCGCAGTACGCGGCGACCTTGCTTTCGCCGCCTGCCGCCGCGACGAGCCGCTGCCATGCCGTCGCGTCGAGCGTCTTGCCGCGGTCCTTGACCTGTTCGTAGGCGCGGCAGTGGGCCTCGATGTCCTGGGCGGAGGACGGGCCGTCGCTCGTTCCGGGGCCGCCGGAGGATGCCGGCGAGGTCTCACCGCCCGGCCGGGCCGGGGCGACCACCGAGGGGCTCGGGGTCTTCTGGCCGGTACCGTCCGCGGACGAGCCGGCAGAACCGATGGCCGCGACGGCGACACCGCCCAGGGCGAGGCTGGTGAACACAGCGGCGAACGTCGTCTTCACACGGCGCCCGGCACGTCGGTCCGCGGGCAGCCGCCAGTCGTCCCTGCGCCGGGTACGCGCTCGGTGCGCCCCCGCGCCGCGGGCGGCCCGGAAGGCGGCCACGGCCCGCTGCTCCGCTTCGGGGTCGAGATCGCTTGTGAGCACGGCGGCGGCGAGCACCGTCTGCAGCGCGGCGTCGTCACGCAGGTCCCACGAGCCGGGAACGGCGTCGCCGGGGTGCACACGTCGACGGCCCGTTACTCCGTCGCCGCTCAGCCGATCACCCATGTCCGTTTCCGTTCTCGCCCGTCCTGTTGGACGCATCCGGCGTGTCGGGTCCTGATGCCTGTCTGCCCGTTCACTGACGCCGTCGTGACTCATGTCGACTCCCCCAGCGTCCGGGAAGCTTCATCCGTCACACCCTTTCCCGTCTCCCTCCCGACACCCAACTGGTGGGCGAGGCGTTTCAGGCCCCGGTACGTGGCGGTGCGCACCGCGCCGGGGCGCTTGCCGAGGACACGCGCGGCGGCCGGGCCGTCCAGGCCGACGACAACGCGCAGGAGAACGGCCTCGGCCTGGTCCTGCGGCAGCCCGCGGACCAGTTCCAGGGCCCGCTCGGTGGAGAGGGACTCCAGGGCCTCTTCATGGGTGCTGCGCGGGCCCGGCAGGTCCAGTACGTCCTGTTCGATCGACCCCGGACGGGGCCGCACGCGCTGACGGCGCAGATGGTCCAGTGCCCGGTGTCGGGCGATGGTCGCCGTCCAGCCGCGGAAACCTGCCCCGTCTCCCTTGAACCGTCCGAGGTCACGGGCGATCTCCAGCCAGGCGTCGGACGCCACGTCCTCCGCGTCTTCACCGACGAATCCGCGCAGATAGCCGAGCAGGGCCGGCTGCACGATCCGGTAGGCGACCGCGAACGCGGCTTCGTCCCCGTCCTGTGCCCGCGCGACGGCCGTGCCCAATTCCCCGTCGTGGGCCTGTGCGTAGCGGGGTTGCCGTTCCTGGCCCAAGACCGTCCTCGTTCGCACCGGGGTCATTGCGAGTCCGTGCCGTCCGAAGCGCCCCGTGCGCTTCGACGGCCCCATGGTGACAAGCGTGCGTGCACACAGAAGTGTCACAACGCATCGAGCGCCCTTCACGTCGTCTCCGGGGCCGCTGTCGCACAGCCGGCGAAGGCACGAGACCATCGACCACTCCAACAGACCGGCCGCATACGGGCGTTGAGCCGACGCGTACGTCGGGAGCCCGACGGCGTGACGCTTCGTCAACATCGGCGGGTCCGGCGGTCGAACACCGGTGCGCGACCGGCACCGTTCTGTCCGGGTGACGTTTCGCGCCGACCGTGCGCTGTGTGAGTGCCGAGTCCGCGCCGGACAGGCCGACGGCGGCCGCCCGACCGGACGTCGACGACGCAGACCACTCCCCGAAACCCTGTCCGTGCTGCCCCAGGCTCCCCCCGGGGGAGCGGCACGGAGAGGGAAGGGGGCGGCCGGGCCTCCGCCCACTGCACGGAGGCCCGGCCGCCCCACATTCGTCGGACCGAACAGCGGGCGGTCAGGCGCGGATCACGGACCTCACCGGGGCCGCCGATCGAGGGCTTCGAGTGCGCCGGTCGTCGCGTCGCGGCACAGCAGCCGCAGCGAGCCGTGCCCGGCGAAGCAGCGGACGGCCTCGTCGATGGGGTTCCACAGTCGTCCGTCACCGGTGCGGATGCAGTGGTCGCCGTCCGCCTCCCACCACTCGCCGCCCGCCTGGCGGATGATCACCTCCCCCGCGTAGGCCCCGAAGCCGCGCAGCACGCTCTCCACCGCGGCGTAGGGCGTTGCCTCCCGCCGCAGCTCGTCGATCATCCGGTCGACGCGCCAGAGGCTCGTCGCCGAGTAGTCGAGGCGCAACCGCGCCCCCTCCCGGATCGTCGCAACCGTGTCCGCCGCCCACCGCACTGGCTTGGCCGCGGCATGGGCTCTCGATTCCTGCTTGGTCGTCACATATGGAGAAGCGAGGCCGGCAGCCGATCCGTCACCCGGTTACGGGCGTCCGCCGGGCCGGAGTGACGCTCCGGAGCCCCTGTGCGCTCCTTCTGTGATGAGCACCTACTTCCATCTGCGAGCTGTGCCGCCCGCGGCACTGCGCAACAGCGTGACCTGGCTGGAACGACTGTTCGGGGACGACTGGGATACCGTCCGGCGCCGCGTCGACCGACGTCGCGAGGAGGTGATGGACAAGCGTTATCTGGATCAGGAGCTGCTCTACGCAGCCGATCCTGCGCATCGCGCGGGGGATTGGCCCCAGGCCCAGGTGGTGCTCGGCGGCCGGCCGGTGTTCCACCCCGACTCCGACAAGCCGCCGTTCCTGCTGCTGACGGCGGGCCGGGCGCGCCGTGTGGCCGGGTTCCTGACGATGGCGGACTTCGACGCGCTGTGGGGTTTCGCCCGCGACGAACTGCTCCCGCGCTACGGCGGCGTGACGGCGGAGCCCGACACACGGGACTTTTTCGCGGCGGCGCACCGGGACCTGACGGAGTTCTACACGCAGACGGCCGAGTGCGGAGACGCGGTGGTGAAGTGGCTGCCGGCCTGAGGCACACGGCTCGGCAGCCGTGGCGCGCCGCCCTCCGGTGGAAGCCTCTGCGCATCAACTGGCCTGAGGAGCCACGCCTGTCCAGCGTCGGGGTGAAGCACGCGGGACGGTCTCCGACCGGCCGGTCAGCCCTTCTCCTCGATGCTCACCGGCCGGTCGTTCCTCAGCTCGGTGAAGAGCTTCTTCGCCTTCCCCGCGTCTCACTTCACCGCGCTGCCCTTGGACCGTGACACTTCGCACGCCGGATGCGCTGGGACTCCCATGAGGAAGAAGCACCCGTTCCGCCGTGTGCTGCTGGCCACCGTCGGCACCGTCTCCGGCATAGTGCTGCTGCTGGCGCTGAAACCGACCACGGACCCGGCGCTGGGGAACGCCGACGCCCCCACGCCCGCGCTCACGGCGGACGTCACCGCGTTCCCTTCCTCGTCGGTGTCCTCGCAGTCCCCGTCCGCGTCGCCCTCACCGCCGAAGACGTCCGAGAAGGGGCGTACTCCGTCCCCTTCCTCCAGGAGCGCGGCACCGCCGGACCCGGCGTCGTCCGCCCCCGCGAAGACCAGCAGCGCCCCCTCCGCCCCGAAGACCACCTCGGCCGCGCCCACCACCCGTACTGTCACCGGGACCACGGCCCAGACGAAGTACGGTCCGGTCCAGGTACGGATCACCCTCACCGGCAGCAGGATCACCGGGGCGACCGCCGTCCGTTCTCCCGACGAGACGCCGCGGAGCAAGGAGATCTCCTCCACAGCCGTCCCCAAGCTCAATCAGGAGACGCTGGAGGCGCAGAGCGCGGACATCGACACGGTGTCCGGCGCCACGTACACCAGCGCGGGCTACGAACAGTCCTTGCAGAGCGCGCTGGACCGGGCCGGTGTCTGAATCCCAGTCGACTGAGGGAAGCCGTCGCGACTGCACATGGATGCCGGTCGCCTTTCCTGGTTCGGGGGGACTGATGCCCCGGTTCCTCGACCGTCCGCCGCGCGACGAACAGGGCGCCTGGCAGGCATCAGCCCGGGTCAGGCGCCCTGATCGGTTGTTGGAAGAACCAGGTTCCTATGCTTCTGTCGCCTCTGGCACTTCCGTTGCCGCCGTCCTGGCGGGGAGCGGGCTCCTGCCCCCGCTCAAAGCGAAGTAGAGCACCCCGGCCACGGCGACGCCGATGAACCAGGAGTACGGACCCAGATTCGTCCCGTATCCGGAAGGTCCGTAGACGGGAAGGATGCTGGAGAAGACGGAGCCCACCGCGGCGGCCGCGAACGCCCGGATGTTCCAGCCGCCCTGGAAGCGGAACTCCCCGTGCTCCTGGTACAGCGCGGGCACGTTCAGCTGTGCCTTCCTGATGAGGTAGTAGTCGACGATGATCACGCCGAAGAGAGGGCCCATCGTCGAGCCGATGGCGTTGACGAAGCTGGGAGCGTTGTCCCAGGGGTGAAGCGGGTAGAGCATCAGCGCGATGACGGCGGCGATGAGGCCGCCCCGCCGGAAGGTCACGTACTTCGGGGCCACGTTGGCGAAGTCGAAGGCGGGGCTGACGAAGTTGGCGACGACGTTGATGCCCAGGGTCGCCACGGCGAAGGTCAGGGCGGCGAGCAGGACGAGGAACGCGCTGTCGAACTTGGCGGAGATCTCGGCCGGTTCGAGGATGACCTCCCCGTACACCTTGCTTGCGGCGGCCGTGGTGGTCGCCGCGACGAGGGAGAAGAGGATCAGGTTGACGGGGAGGCCCCAGATGTTGCCCTTCTTGAGGGCCTTCTCATCAGGGGTGAAGCGTGCGAAGTCGCCGAAGTTGAGGAACAGGGCCGCGAAGTAGGTGACCCAGGTGGCGGCGATCGCGGCGATCGCGGCGAGTGAGCCGGGGCCGACGTCGAGTCCGGTGGCGCTCTTGGCGAGTGTGGCCAGGTCGCCGCTCGGCATGTCGACGGAGAAGGACAGTGCCCCGGCCTCCACGGACAGCGCGATCGCCAGGATCAGCATCATCAGCCAGACCGCCGGTCCGGCGAAGTCCTGGAAACGGCGGACCGTTTCCATCCCCTTGCTGATGATGAGCAGTTGGGCGGCCCAGACGCCGAGGTAGCACAGCACTTCGAGGCCGCTGTGGTCGAAGAGCCGAGTGGTCTCGTGCAGGTCCTTGGGGCCGTCGTAGCGGACGAGGAAGGCGACGACGGCGCCGGCGGCGGCGCTCGTCTGGGCGCCGTACCAGAAGGTGGCGACCACGGCCCGTACGAGAGCCGGGACGTTGGCGCCGAAGGCGCCGAACGAGGCACGGGCGAGGACCGGGTAGGGGACACCGGTCCTGACGCCCGCCTTGCCGATGAGAGTCATCAGCCAGTAGATGATCAGCGAGCCCACACCGATGCCGATGAGGAACTTGAAGGTGTTGCCCGCAACGAGGAACAGGCTGGCGGCCAGGAAGTAGCCGTACAGACTGTGCACGTCCGAGGTCCAGACGTTGAAGATGCTGAAGGCGCCCCACTTGCGCTCGGTGGCGGGGGCGAGGTCCGCGTTGTAGAGACGGGGGGAGTACCCGGGCGGGGTGGCGGTTCTGTCCGCGTCCGCGCTGTCCGTGGCCGTCATGTCCTGCTCCTTCTTGCTGTGCCCCATCCCCTACCGGCGTCGTGCCGGACGGTTGATGCGGCAGCTAACGGCCCGGGTGTTGCACCGGCATGTCGGGCGCGTAGCACACCCGTCAACGGAAAATCTCTTCCATATCCGGATCGAGTCGCCGGTCGATCCGTGCCTGTGGAGCGGGTTGGACGAGGGGCGTGATCGCAGGCGAGACGGACTCCCACGGAACTGTCGGCCGGTGACAAGGGCCCGGGGCGCGACGCGTGCCCGTGCCGCTCACTGCTGGTGACGAGTCACCGTCACTGCCACCGCGGTCAATGGCAACCAGGTCAATTACAACTTCAAGGTCGACGACAAGGTCTAGTGAACACAGAGCCCGCGCGACCTCCGTCGGCATATGCGTCGTGATGGGGATCCGGCGTCAAGCGGGGCGGAGGGCCTGATAGCCGCGGGCCTGGTCGGGCATCTCTGTGGTCGTGTTGACGGACGCGGTGTGCGTCATGCGCAGCGGCTTGAAGAGCTGGGCTGACAGGTAGTCGGCGAAGGGCTGTCCGCTGACCACCTCGACCAGGCGGGCCGCGACGAAGTAGTTGGGGTTGTGGCAGCGGTGCCGGGTGTCCGGCGCGGTGGCGAGGTGCGCCTCGCGCATCGCGGCGACGGCCTTCTTGAGGTGTGCGGTTGGGGCACGGAGGGCGGATCCGCGCACGATCACGGCCGTGTCCCGATCCGGTGGCCGGGTCCGGTTACCGTCTCGGTCCCGCGACGGCGTAGGCCGCGGCGCCGGCAATCGTGAGGACCAGGGCCGTCCAGGTGCCCGTTGCCGTGCCGGGTGGCAGCAGCATCCAGGTCGCCACCTGCATCGGTGCACTCGTCGGGGGCGGGGCGAAGAACGAGAACGAGAGCCAGGCGAACGGCAGCGTCCATGCGTACTGGCCGCCCGAGAGCGCCGCGCCGAGGGCAACCAGTCCCATCAGGCCCGCGCTGTTGCGGGCGACGAACGCGGTGGTGGCCATGTCCTCGCCCATCGTCTGCACCGCCAGCAGCACCGCGCCGACGACCGCGCCGGCGAGCAGCACGTGCGCCGCTCTGCGGGGCACCCAGCGGATCGCGGCCGTCCGGTCCAGCGCGAGGTCCTGCCCGCTGAGCCCGATCGAGGCTGCCATCGCCCCCGCGGCGAGGACGAGCGCAGGCACCCGCGGATCACCAGGCCCTCCGCTGCCGTCCTGGGTGAGTGCCCCCACCGCCACCGCACTGACTACCACCGCGACGAGCGAGGCGGGTACTTGCCGCGAGCGCGCGTACAGCGTCAGCCATCTCACCGGGACGCACCGCCTTTCAGCGCGTCGTACACGTCGCCCTTGCAGGAGAGCGCGGCGGCGCGCATCGCGTTGATCCGTGAGCGCTGTTCGGCACGCGGCAGAGCCTTGAGTTCCTTCCATATCGGGCGGGCCTCGTCGTCGACCTCGCGGCCCCAGCTCACTGACTCTGTGCCGGGCAGCGACCTCAGGTCCCCGAGGACCCAGCCCACCGCGACGGTCTGAGCGACGCCGTCTCCCGAGCCGGTCCAGCCGACGGGGGTGCACCCTGGCACCATGCCTTTGGCGATCAGGGCCCAGGTCAGCTCCTTGCCCTTCGCGGCGGTGATGAGGTCGTCGTCGAAGTCGACGAGTACGGCCTTGCGGGACCACTGCGGCGTGGCGCCGTGCGGCAGTACGGCGGTGTTCTCCCGGATCGAGACCGGCGCCTGGCCGCCCAGGGCGCCGTGCAGCAGTCGCAGCGCCTCCTTGCCTGGACCCGCCAGGTCGGCGAGCCGCGCCCGGTGCGTCTTGGACACGCATACCGGGCCGTCGCACACCAGCTCCGCGGCGGCCTCGTCGAGGACGTACATCCGGCGCGGGTCGGAGGGGAGGACGAGCAGGGCGAGAGCCGCGCCCGCCAGGACGGGCGTCAGGGCGATCAGCCGGGTGCGCGGGGTCGCGGCGACCAGCAGCGCGAAGCCGGTCGCGGCCAGGCCGAGCAGCCAGATCGTCTGACCGACGTGCACGGGGGCGGAGAGCGTGACGAGCACGTCGCGCACCTCCTGCACCGCCGGTGACAGCAGGGAGACCCGGTTCGGCTCCGTGTTCGTGACCCCCGCCGACGTGGTCGTCTCCGTCCGGCCCAACGACATGTGCATGAGGGCCGTGAACACGAAGGCGCTCATGGCGAGCGTGGGTGGGGTGAGCGCTGACGGCACGGCCCGTCCGGCCCCCATACCCAGCACGGCTCCGGCGACGAGGAAAAGTGCCCCCACCAGCGAGATCGGCAGCCACCCGAGGTGCGTGTAGTCGGTGTTGGCGAGCACCTGGACCCCGCCCACGAGGACGAGCAGCGCAAAGGCCGAGGCCAGGGTGATCGCCGTCGTGCCCGCCACCGCTGCCGCCCGGTGCCAGGCGGGCCGCGGCGTGCTGGTCAGCAGCTCGGACATCTTCGAGCGGTGGTCGCGCAGGCCCTGCAGCGCCCCGAGCCCCACGGCGAGTGGCCACAGGTAGAACAGCAGGGAGCGGGTCCACAGGGCCATGGACGTCCACTGGGCCGTCCACGCCGTGGTGCCCCTCCACCACTCGGAGTTCAGCAGGTACAGGAACGCCAGCGCCGTCGTCAGGACCACGGCGCCGGCCCACGGGGCGACGGAGCGCTTCAGCTCGGTACGCAGGACACTGACGTTCACCAAGTGCCCCTTTCTTGCTTGGGGTTGAGCAGCAGCGCCGAGTAGCCGCGCTCCAGCGGGCTGTCTCCCTCGTGCTCCGGGCCGCCCACCGAGGCCAGCTCGTCCGGAGGGCCCTGGAAGACCAGCCGGCCCTCGGCGAAGAGCACCACGTCGGTGCAGGCGGCGGCGACGTCCTCCACCAGATGGGTCGAGACGAGCACACAGGTGTCCGTGCCCAGTTCCTGCAGCAGCTCGCGGAAGCGCAGCCGCTGTGCCGGGTCCAGGCCGACCGTCGGCTCGTCCAGCAGCAGGATCGTCGGGTCGTTGACGATGGCCTGGGCGATACCGACCCTGCGCACCATGCCGCCCGACAGGGCCTTCATCTTCTCGTCGGCGCGGTCCGCCAGACCCACCCGCTCCACGGCGCGCTGCACCGCCGCGGGGATCTCCGCCTTCGGCACCTCCTTCAGCCACGCCATGTACTCGACGAACTCGCGCACCGTGAAGCGCTTGTAGTAGCCGAACTCCTGCGGGAGGTAGCCGATCCGGCGGCGCAGCGCACGGTGCTCGCCCATGCCGCCCGCGGACTCGCCGAGCAGCTCCAGGGAGCCCTCGGTGGGGCGCAGTACGGTGGCCAGCGTCCGGATGAGGGTGGTCTTGCCCGCCCCGTTGGGGCCGAGGAGGCCGTGTACGCCGGTGCCCAGCGACAGGTCAAGGCCGTCGACGGCCATCCGTTTCCTGCCGACCCTGACCCTCAGCCCGGTGGCCTGGATCTCCCAGGCGTAGGCCGTCGGTGCGATGTCGGCCGCGCTCATGGCGGACGTCATGTGCTGTTCCTTTCGGATGGTCATCGATGGGCTCCCAGCACGGAGTACGCGCCCCTGCGGGCGATCACGACACCGATGCCGAGCGCGAGGATCAGCCCCCACACGGGCAGACCGCCCGTCTGCAGGGCGAAGGTCGTACGGCTGGTGGCCAGAGTCGGCGCCACGACCACGGCAGCCCACACGGCGGCCAGCACGACGGCGGCGCGGGTCACACCGACGACACCGCCGAGCGCCAGGGTCGTCGCGGTGAAGGCCAGACAGGGCAGCAGCCACTGGGCCACCATCACCCCCGTCACCCATCCACCGACCAGCAGCGCGGGGACTACCACGCCGAGCACGGACGCCGTCCGCCGCAGCACCAGATAGAGCCCGGACCGGGGCACCGAGGCCGTCAACTCATACGCCGGGTCCAGACCACGCGACCACGACGCCGCGACGCCGAGCACGGGCAGGACCGGCGCGAACAGCAGCACCAGCGACACCTCGCCGGTACCGGTGCCGGCCAGGTCGAGCAGCAGCGCCAGCAGCGTCACGCCTACGACCATGGCCAGCCACGGCACCATCGTGGGCGTCATCCACCTCGACAGCCGCGCCGACCAGCGCCGTCCGCGCGGCATCGTGGCGGTGACCGCCAGCTGGGGTTCGAGGCCGGACCACACGGTGTCGACCAGCGACGCCACGGCGGGCACCGCGGCAGCGACAGCGGCGGACAGCCGGTCACGGCACACCCGGCACGTCTCCAGATGGGCCTCCACGGCCCACACCTCGTCGGTGGCGAGGTCCGTGCCGCCGCGCGCGTAACCCTCGATGACTCGCATCGAGGCGTGTTCAACACTCATGCCAGCGCCCTCCGCATCGCGATCCGAGCCCGGCGGGCACGTGTCTTGACCGTGCCCTCGGGCAGCCCGAGCAGGACCGCGGTCTCCCGGACGGACAACCCGTCGAGCACCATGGCCTGCAGTACCTGCCTGAGTTCCGGTGCAAGGCGCCGCAGCGCGTCACCGACGTCCCCGTCGACGGTCGCCGCGAGTGCCTCCTCCTCTGCGGCGGGCGCCGCGTCGGGGAGAGCGGCGGCCGGCGGCGGCTCGGCATGGTGGGCCCTGCGCCGGAAGGCGTCGACGAGGCGGCGCGCCGCGATCGTCCACAGCCATCCCGCAGCGGTCCCGCCCACCGAGGCCCCCGCGAACGCGCCCGCCGCGCGCCACACCGCCAGATACGTCTCCTGCATGACCTCGGCGACGATCTGCTCGTCGGCACACCGACGCCGCAGCCGCACCGCCATCCACGGCGCGGTGCGCCGGTACAGCTCCTCGAACGCCGCGCGGTCACCCCTGGCCACCAGCTGAACGAGACGCTCCTCGTCCAGCTCGCCCGGTGCCTTCCTGACTGCTCTCACACCCACTAGACGCCCGGCCGGGACGGCAGGTTTTCCCCCTTCCGTGATCCCCGTCACATGCTCGGCCGTGCGCCAGGAACCAGACGGTGAGCGAGCTCGCCGCCCTGCACGACGACATCGAGGCCCCGCTCGACGAAGGCCCCGGGCCTCGCCCTCCGCTACCCGGGGGCGCTCGCCTTCCTCGACACGCGGAAGCCGTTCACCGGCCGCCAGGCGTGCGGCTCCGTGTCCGCTGCCTGCTGTGTGGTGAGCTCGGCGTCGCAAGGGACGTCTTACCTCCGTGACGACGCAACCGAGGGCGGCGCTATGTCGTCTCGGCCGTGCGGATTCCGCTCGGCCTGTAATAACCCGGCTGTCACGCGCATTCCTCAGTGACAGAGCCCGATACGAGGAGACGGCGCGTGACTCAAGTCCAACGCTTCCGGGACGTCTACGAAGAGTGCTATCCGCGTGTACTCGCCTATGCCACGAGCCAGGTGGGACGGCAGGTCGGGGAGGACATCACCAGCGAGACCTTCACGGTCGCGTGGCGGCGGATGCGGGACGTTCCGCAACCCGCGCTGCCCTGGCTCCTGGGCGTGGCCCGCAACCTGGTGCGGGAGCTGCGTCGCCGGGACAGCCACCAGTACGCCCTCGCCGCACAGGAAGCACAGCGCATCAGTACCGGCGCCGGGACCGAGGCGCAGGACGTGGCCACACGCGTGACCGATCGAGAAGCGGCGCTCCAGGCCCTGGCGAGCCTGTCCGGCGCCGACCGGGAACTGCTGACTCTGATCGCCTGGCACGGGTTGAGCCCCAAGCAGGCCGCACGCGTCCTGGGCTGCACCACCGCGACCCTGACCGTCCGGCTGCACCGGGCCCGTCGTCGGCTGGAACGTGCCGTGGAGGCCGTGTCCGTACCCCCCGCACCGGCAGTGCGCCGCACTGACGGCCGCACCGACCGTGAAGGAGCAATCGCATGAGGAAGACGTACGAAGGGTCCGCGCGGCGGCGAGACGTCATGAAGGTGCTCGCGGACGCCCGGCCCGCCGAGCTGGACCCGTCCCTGTTGGCGGGCTCCCGTCGGCAGCGCGAGGACCTGGCCCGGATCACGGCCGCCACACAGGAGGGGCCCACCGGAGGCCCCCTGGCATGGCTGCGTCCCCGGTTCCTGCCGCTCGGGGCCGTCGCGACCGTCGCGGTGTCCGCGATCGTGGTGGGCACCCTCGTCCAGCAGGACCCGAGCGGAACCACGGGCGCGCAGCCGGGCACCCGCCCGCCGTCGGCCACCGCGACGGGGCTGGACGGCCGGATGGAACTGCTCGGCGCGGCGAAGGCGGCGGAGGCTTCGACTGCCGAGGGAACGTACTGGCAGGTGACCACGCGGGCGGAGAACGTGGACGTCGTCGGTGAGCCGGGACGGCGCTTCACCGTGCGCAGCAGCGAGACGCAGGAGTGGTCGGTGGGGGTGCGCCCGGGAACCCGGAGCCTGATGGTCACCGGCCTGGACGCCGTGACCGAGCCACGCACGGCGGCGGACGAGGAGCGCTGGCGGGACGCCGGTTCACCGCGGCAAGTGGAGAGCCCGGCAGGGGCCGACGGTGGGATGAGGGTCGGGCTCACGATCGGAACCAGGCGGCCCATGGTCATGCGCACCGACCACGACAACAAGATCTACGCCCTCGGCCCGGACAACGTCTCCTACCAGGCTCTTCGGCAACTGCCCACCGACAGCACACGGTTGCGCCGACAGTTCGAGCGGCTGTACGAACGGGACGGCGGCGGCGAGAACAGCGGCGACCGTACGACCTGGATGCTGCGCCAGGCGGCCGACGTCATCACCATGCCGGTGAAGCCAGGCACCCGGGCCGCCGCGTACCGCCTGCTCGCGGACCTGCCGGGCATCCGCGTCCAGGGCTCCGTCACCGACCCGCTGGGCCGCGAGGGCATCGGCATCACGCTTCCCGACAACCCGGAGACCCCGCTGGGGACTGTGGAGGAGCGGCTGGTCGTGGACCCGTCCACCGGCGCTCTGCTCGCCGAGCTCGTCGTCCTGGCCGAACCGTCGGCCACCGCGCGGCAGGCGGGGCTGGACGCGGGCACGACGGTGAACTACTCGGCGACCACCCGGATGGAGTGGGCGCAGCGGCAGATCACCGTGCCGAAGAACGCCCGGCACTGAACGCCCCCGCACGGGCCCGGAACCGCGGGCACGGAGTTCCCGGCACTCGCGCCGTACTGGCCGCGGGAAACGTCGCCTGTGAGAGCACGACGGGCGCGTGCGGTCTGGTGGTTTCGCGCAGGATCGGCTGACGGTTTTTTCGAGCACGCGGGAAGGTGTACTCGAACCGGGCCGCGCCCCTCACGCAACGAGCGCCTGTGGCCCGCAGCGTCCGCTGCGGGCCACAGGCGGTCGGGCGTTGGGGTCAGGACGGGTCGCCGTACTGGAGGCCGCGTCCGTTGGTGCCGACATAGACGCGCCCGTAGGTGTCGGGGTCGCCGGTGACGACGCCGGTGCCGCTGATGCTGCCCCACTGGTGGGCGTCGTCGTTGACGCGGAGCCAGGTGGCGCCCTGGTCGGTGGAGCGGAGGACGCCGGTGACGTCCTTGACGGTACCGATCAGGTACAGGGCCTGGTAGGAGGCGCCCGGCGCGGCCTTTCCCGGTCGGCGACGACCACGGCGCCGGTTCCCGGGGGCCGGTCAGGTCCCGTACCGCAGACGCGTACATGCTGCGGCTTCTTCACCCCCGGTGCCGCTCCCCGCCTCGGCGTCACGGGTCCCGGGTCTGCCCTTCGAGGTGGCGCAGAGCTCGTGCGGCGGCGTGGGCTCCGCACATTCCGTGCGCGCCGGGGCCGGGCGGGGTGGCCGCGGAGCACAGGTAGTGGCCGGGCAGACCCGTGTCGTACGGGTGCGGGGTGGGCCGCGGGCCGAACAGCAGCTGGGGGATGTCCGTGGCGCCGGTCATGATGTTGCCGCCGACGTAGTTCGGGTTGTACGCGGCGAATCCGGGCGTGGTGCGCACCGCGGTGCCGACGATCCGGTCCCGGAATCCCGGGGCGAACCGTTCGATCTGGGCGGTGATCGCTTCTGTGGCGTCGCCGGGCCAGTCGGCCGGCACGTGGGCGTAGGTCCACACCGGGTGCACGTCTCCGGCCGATCGCGAAGGATCGGCCAGATACTGCTGGCCGACCAGGACGAACGGCCGCTCGGGCATCCGTCCGGCGTGGATGTCCCGCTCCGTGGCCGCGACCTCGGCGTACGTTCCGCCGACGTGCACCGTGCCGGCCCGCCGCGCCGCTTCGGCGGTCCAGGGCACGCCGCCCTCGACCGCGAAGTCGACCTTGAACGCCCCCGGGCCGTACCGGAACCGCCGGTAGGCACGGGCGACCCGGGGCGGCAGCCGGTCACCCATGATGTCGGCCAGTGCGGTGGGCGCCACATCCCAGAGGGTCACGTCCGTGGGCGGCAGTTCGGCGGCCGACCGCACCCGCACGCCCGTCTCGATCTTCCCGCCGAGGTCGGTCAGCAGCGCGGCCATGGCATCGGTGATACGGCGTGATCCGCCGACGGCCACGGCCCAGCCGTGGCGGTGCCCCGCGGTGAGGATGCCGAGTCCGATGGCGGCGCTCAGTGGCCGGTTGAGGGGGTGGAAGGCGTGTGCCGCCACCCCGCCCCACAGCGCCCGCGCCTCCTCGGTCGCGAACGCCTTCGCCAGCAGCGACGCGGGGGCCAGCGCGGGGACGCCGAAGCGGGCGAGTCGGACGGGGTGCCGCGGGACGCGGAGCAGCGGGCCGAGGATGTCGGCGCCGAAGGTGTCGTACGCCGCCGACGGGCCCTCGAACAGCCACCGCCAGCGTCGGCCGTCGCCGCCGAGACCGGCCGCGGTCTCGGTGACCGAGCGGTGCAGCACCCCTGCCGCGCCGCTGTCCAGTGGATGTACGCAGTCGATCTCCGGCAGCGCCCACCGCAGCCCGTAGCGGTCCAGGCCGAGCCCGCGCAGGAACGGTGAGCCGACAGTCATCGGGTGGACGGCCGAGCAGTGGTCGTGCAGCAGCCCGGGAAGGATCGCCTCACCGGAGCGGGTGCCGCCCCCGATCTCGTCGGCCGCCTCGAGGACGCTGACGTCTACGCCTTCCCGGGCCAGGGCGATGGCGGCGGTCAGCCCGTTGGGACCGGCGCCGACCACGGTTGCCGTACTCATGTCGTCAAGCTTTCCACCGTGCCCTGCTGCCCCACCACCGGCGACGACTGCTCGCGGGTCCAGGTCACGTCGAGCGGGATCGGGCCGTTCGGCAGCCACGGCTGCTCCTTGACCGCGTCGGCGACCTTCCACGTACCCCGCTCGATGACCCCGAGCGCGGCGTCGATCACCTGGTAGTGCTGCACCTTGCGGTGAATGGCCTGCGACTCCACCCATACGACGATCCACTCGCCCGGGGCGAACCCGACCCGGGACTGCACGGCGTTGACGAGGTCGATGTTGTGCAGGTGGCCGTCGCCGAAGTTGAACCCGATCAGCGAGTTGCACGCGAACTCGCCTTCGCGCACGGTCCGTCGGTCGAGGTCGGGAAGGTTCTTCATGAGGACGGAGAACAGGCCGCGGCCCTGGCTGTGCATCGACCGCCAGGCGATCGTCTGCTGCATGGTGATCTCGGCGACCGCCGCCGGGTAGCCCATCGCCTGGAGCTGGTCGACCTGGTTGGTGGTCGGGCGGTGCGGCAACGAGTTCAGCTTCTGCTCCGCGTCCGGCGCGAAGACCCACAGTGCGGAGGCCCAGTTGCCCGCGTACTGGCGCATCGAGGGCAGGAACGACACCAGGTCCGGGCGCAGATTGCCCAGCACGGGAAGGACCAGAAGCGCGGCGGCGATCCCGGCGGTCAGCCACGGCGAGGACATGTCGCCGACGCCGTAGCCGTCCTGGGCCGGGAAGCCGAGGAACAGGAAGACCGACAGGTACGCGAACAGGATGTTCCACTCCAGCGGCACCGCCAGCGGGAACGTCGAGACGATGAAGAGGTGGAAGACGACCATCAACGCCACGGCGGCGACGGTCAGCCAGTGGTTCGTGGAGAAGAGCAGCACCAGCGGGGTGATGATCTCGACGGTGGTGCCACCGACGTGCGCGATGAGGGTCGCGGCCTTCGACGGGCGGATGTCACGGGGGAAGTCGCGGTAGTGGAGCCGCTTGATCCGCCTCGACGGGACACAGGGGCTGTTGGAGACCATCGGCGACACCACGTTGGTGAAGTGAAGGCCGAACTTCGACACCCCGGCGCCGATCCACACCACGCAGATCAGCAGCTTCGCCGCGACGATCATGTCGGTGAGGGGCAGGACGGCGAAGAACACCAGCGCGGGCAGGTACTGCTCGCCCCGGGCGGCCAGGAAGAGCGTCTTGTCCCGCAGGCCGCACGCGACGTACAGCGTGATCGGCGCGATCAGCAGGGCCGCGGGCACCAGTCCGTCGGTGGGCACCGCGACCGCTGTCAGCAGGGACGCCAGGAAGGCCAGGTAGAGGACGACATCGGCCACCGTACGGCGGTCGCCGTCGGTGAACGGCACCCGCTTCCAGGGACGCAGCCGGATGGTGCCGGGCCGGGCCCAGAACAGGATGCCGCCGGTCATCGGCTTGAACTTGCCCGCGATCGGGCCCCAGGAGCCGGCCACGCCCAGCGCCTCCAGGAAGACCGTCCAGAGCAGGAGCTTCTGGTAGACGTCCGGCTGGTCCCACCAGTGGGCGACGTCCCAGAACGGTCCGGCGTCCGAGGTCCAGGTCACCAGGGCCGTACCGGCGAGGACGTACAGGATGAGGACCTTGACCACATACGTGGTGGGAATCATTTTCGGCGAGCCGAAACCGTACTCCACCCAGTGCAGGGCCAATGTTTTCATGCGTTCCTGAAGAGGCTTGTCCAGGAATGTTTCCGGATCGACCGGCGGGAAGTCGCCTTTTTTGAACCCCATTGGTCTCGCCTTTCTCGTACCGATTTTCGGGCGTGCTGATCCACACCGGAAATGCGCAGGGAAATGTCCGGGTGATGCGGGGTGGTGATGTAGGTGTGAGGTGCGTTTATGCGGGGTGATTGTGCTTTACGGGCTCACGGTGAACGAGCGCAGGCGGGGTTTGTCGATCTTCCCCACCGGATTCTTCGGCAGCGACTCGGTGACCACGACCGACACCGGTACCTTGACGCGGGCCAGCGAGCCGCGGCAGTGCTCGACGAGTTCCTCGGCCGTGGCGGCGGCACCCGGCAGCAGCGTGACGTACGCGACCGGCACCTCACCGAGCACCGGTTCGGGCGCGCCGACCACCGCCGCTTCCAGCACCGCCGGGTGGGTGTGCAGGACGTTCTCGATCTCCTTGGGGTAGATGTTCTCCCCGCCTCGGATGATCATGTCCTTGATCCGGTCGACCAGAACGAGATGGCCGTCCGCGTCGAAGCGCCCGACGTCGCCGGTGTGCAGCCAGCCGTCGACGACGGTCCTGGCCGTCTCGTCCGGCAGCCCGAGATAGCCGCGCATGACGTTCGGGCCGCGGACCACCACCTCGCCCACCGACCCGGCGTCTAGGAGGTGACCCTCGGCGTCCATCACGGCGACCGTCTGCCCCGGCAGCGGGAGCCCGACCGTCCCCGGCTTGCGCGGCCCGGCGGGCGGGTTCAGCGTCGACGCGCAGGTGCCCTCGGACAGCCCGTAGCCCTCGACGACCGGCACCCCGAACCGGTTCTCGAACCGGGCGATCAGCTCGGCGGGCATAGGCGCGGCCCCGCAGATGGCCCGGCGCAGCGACGAGGTGTCCGGGCGTACGTCGTCCGGCGACGAGACGAGCATGGCGTAGATCGCCGGTACCGCCGAGAAGTACGTCGGCCGCGCGGCCTCGACCGAGTCGAAGAAGGCCGACGCCCGGAAGCGCCCCGCGATCGTCGCCCGCCCACCGGCCAGCAGGGGCGACAGCACGCTCACCACGATCCCGTTGACGTGGAACAACGGCAGAACCAGCAGGCTGTGATCGGTCTCGTCCAGACCGATGCCGTCGACGATCATCCGGCACATCGCGGCGATGTTGGCGTGGTCGAGCATGACGCCCTTCGGGCGGCCGGTGGTCCCGCTCGTGTAGATGATCAGGGCGAGGGCGTCGGAGGCGGGGGAGACGGCGTCCGGGGACCGGTCAGCGGCGCCGGCGAACACGGCCACCTCCAGGGTTCCCATGCCGCCGGCGTCGGTGATCACCACCTTGGCGCCGGAATCCTCGATCTGATGGCGGGCCTCGGCATCGGTCAGCGCGGGATTCACCGGCGTGACCGCGGCGCCCAGCCGCCATGCCGCGAACATGATGACGACGAGTTCCAGACGGTTCGGAAGAGCCACCGCGATCACATCGCCGATACCGATTCCGTGAGTGCGGAGAACACTCGCCGCGGACCGGACCCGTTTCAGAAAAGCGTCATTGTCAAGCTGCTCGCGATCATCCGCGATACAGGGTCCGGTGGGATTCCGGCCGGCCCGGACGTCCGGCAATTCGGCGATGTGCTGCACGATTTCCTCACCATTGAGTCGCGCTATGACGAAGGTAATAGACCAACGCAATAACTGAAAGGTAGGCAGGGGATACGCGTCCGGCCATGGGCTCGCGTCCCAGCCCGGACCCACCTTTTTGTGCCGCCGTCACAAAGCGGGAGGCGGACGTCTCGGGTACGGTCCGGCCATGAGCGCCGCCCATGTCAACGTCGACGTGATCGTGCGGGACGTCGCCAGGCGCACCCAGGCCGATCTCGAGAACCTCACCGCCGAGATGACCTCGATGTTCGTCGACGTCATCCCCGAGTTCCGCCACGACGACGCCGTACGACGGCTGATGGTCGCCAGCACCGCGTCGAACCTGGCGGCGATCGTCGACATGCTGGCGCTGAACATCTCCCTCGACGACATCACCGTCCCACCGGCGGCCGCGCAGTACGCCCGCCGCTTCGCCCAGCACGGCCTTTCCCTGGAGGCACTGCTGCGCGCCTACCGCCTCGGCGAGCACATGTTCGTCCAGCGGGCCATGACCACCCTCGGCCGTCTCGACCCGCCCACCGAAGAGGCCCTGGCCACCGAAGAGGCCCTGGCCACGACAAGCCGGATCGCGCTCCTGACGAACCGGTACATCGACCAGGTGATCGAGGGCGTCATCGCCATCTACGAGGACGAACGCAGCCGGTGGGACGCCCGTTCCGACGCGGCCCGCGCCGCCCAGGTCCGCGCCGTACTCGACACCGAGGGGCTCGACCTCGCGTCGGCCGAGAAGATGCTGTCGACGTCCCTGCGAGGCTGGCACCTCGCTGCGATCATCTGGACGCAGCCCGGTTCACCCGACCCGGACGCGGCCCAACTGCGCGCCGGCGCAGCCATGTTGTCCGCGGCCACCGGCAAGGCTCCACTGACGATCTCGGCGGACGAGCGAACGCACTGGGCCTGGATCTCATCCACCGCCAAACCGACCCTCAGGCTCCCCCTGCTCGAACACGAACTGGGCAAGCACCCGGCACTCCGGATCGCCGTCGGCGACGACCCGTCCCCCGGGCTCGACGGCTTCCGACAGACCTTCCGGGACGCGCAGCGCGCCCGCACGGTCGCCGTCACCGCGGCCGACCCGCACCGCGCGCTCGTCCTCCACTCCCAGGTCGCGCTCGCCGGCCTCCTCGTCGATCACCTCGCCGACGTCAGAACATGGGCGGGACGCGTCCTCGGCGGCCTCACGCGCGACGACGACGCCACGCTCCGCCTGCGCGAGACCGTGCAGGTGTTCCTGGACGCCCAGGGCAGTTTCACCGACGCCGCCGCACGCATGCACGTCCACAAGAACACCGTCCACTACCGCGTACGCAAGGCCGAGGAGATCCTCGGCCACCCCCTCACCGAGAACCGTCTGGACATCGAGGTGGCCCTGCTGACCTGGGCGCAGCTCGGACTCGGAGGAGCAGGCACACATCCGGCACGCGACAACTGATCACCGCGGACAGCAAAAAGGCCCGGGTCGCCGACCTGGGCCTTAGTCGTGGAGCGATGGTTGAACCGCAGCCGCAGCCGCAGCCGCAGTCGTGGTCGCCGGAAGGCCATGTCCGGTGCTGCACACCACGCCCCGATCGAGGGCGCCAACGCCCTCGACCGCGTCCTCACCGAACTGGGTCCCGCCGACCATGTCCGCCGATGGCAAAGGACAGGTCGGCCCATGCAGAGTGCGCTGTCCGGCTACGACCCGAAGTCCTGGGTCCAGTAGTTGCCCGGCTGCGCCAGGCCCACACCGAGCTCCTTGAAGCCACAGTTGAGGATGTTGGCCTTGTGGCCGGAGCTGGACATCCAGCCGGCCATGACGCTTTCGGGAGTGCCGTATCCGGCGGCGACGTTCTCGCCCGCCGACCTGAAGCTGTACCCGACACGGGCGAGCCGGTCGCTCATGGACGAACCGTCGGAACCGGTGTGAGACATGTTCTTGTGATCGGCCATGTCCTGGCTGTGGCCCTGAGCGGCCTTGGTGAGCTTGGCGTTCTCGACCAGCGGCGCGCAACCCGCCTTGTCGCGTTCGGCGTTGACCAGAACCAGCACACGATCCGTGGGACCGGAATCCGCACTGCTCGCGGAGGCGCTGGGAGTACTGCTGGAACGCGTGGCCTTCGGAGTGCTCGAAGGCGAAGCAGACCTCTCGGGCGTGCTGAAGGTACGCGTGGCGGTCGGACGTCTGGACGCCGAGGGAGACGTGCTCGGGGTTCTGGACGGAGTTGCAGTGTCAGAGGTGCCTGCGGCGGAGGTGCTCGGGGCCGCGGCGGGCGTCCGCGAGGGCGTCGGGTCGGCTACCGGATCCGATGTGCCCCCTCCCCACCAGGAGAACGCCACACGGCGCCAGCCTCCCAGTCCGCTGCCGCTCGCCAGCACGACCGAAGGAATACCCACGGCGCCCACAGCCACCACAATGACTGCGGTACGGGATATCTTCCAGCGCTTCCTTTTCTGGCGATGCTTGTTCATACGTGACCTACCTCAGTGGTCCGACAATTGGGCAGCAAAGCAGCGCAGGGTTGGCGAGCCCGGTCATTATGGGGATCGGCGAGCGCACCGGGCAACGAACACCTGTACGGCTGCTGGACGGTGCCAACGAGTTCGTCCGGGCCATGAGGACGTACGGATCCAGCCGTCGGCACACAATCTCCGGCACCCGCACACACCAGTGACCAGGCCGAAGAGGCGCTCCCGCAGCCGCGGGCGCCAAATTCACTGATCTGGAGAATCGGTTGAATTACCACCTGCCGTAGAAAATGTCCGATTCGGATTCAAAAGAGTGCAGCTGTTACCGGAAGTAATCGGTCAATCCGTCTTATTGGGCAGAATTCTGGCGTGAGACATATCACTCTGATTCGAAGTGTGGGAATTACTGAGCCGGAACGAGCCCTGTCGGCGGGGCGCAGCACCAGCCCGACTCCGCTCGGCATCAGGTCGGCCTGCGTTTCGCGCCAGAAGCCCGGAGGGCGTTGAGGGCTCAGGCATGGCCTGAGCGTCGGCGTAGAGTTGCTCAGGGCGAGCGGCCGGTTCGTCGGTCCGATCGCGTAATTGCCCGCAACGCCGATACCGATGGGGGACACCCGCTCACTCGATCGGAGTGGGCACCGAGGTGGTACTGCACGACCTCGGGCTCTGCGACCGGATTGACCAGTTGGTCGCGGTGGGGCTGTACAACGTGCGATGGACACCCGTCGCCGTAGGTCACGAACCACGGAACCAACATGCCTCACGCACCTGTCGACGACTGCGTCCGGTTGCCCTGCCGGCAGGCGGACTCCGGTCCCGCTCTGCTGCCCGCCCGCGGAGCTCGCCGAAGAGCCCACTCGGCTCACGCCGGTCGGATACTGCGTGGGCGACGCCGTCAGCCTCACGGCGGTGGGAAGCGTGGCGTTCATGTCTGAGCAAGGACGGCTTGTGGCCGGCAGGTACCGGCTGGTGGAGCGCATCGGCCGGGGCGGCATGGGTACCGTGTGGCGTGCCCGGGACGAGTTGCTCAACCGCGAGGTGGCGGTGAAGAGGCTCCACTACTCCTCGCTGGACGACGACGTCGACAGGCTCTTCGAGCGCACAGGCCGCGAGGCGCGCATCGCCGCCCGGCTCGGCCACCCCAACGTCGTCGTGGTGCATGACGTCGTGGACGATGGGGGGTCGCCCGCGATCGTCATGGAATACGTGCCGTCCGTCACCCTCGCCGAGGTGATCAGGAAGCTCGGGCCGGTCCCGCCGGAGGAGGCCGCCCGCATCGCAAGCGGGTTGATCGCCGCGCTACGCGCCGCTCATGACGCCGGGGTGGTGCACCGCGACATCAAGCCCGGCAATGTCCTGCTCGGCCGTGACGACCGCGTGGTGCTGACGGATTTCGGCATCGCCGTGGCCCCCGATACCTCACCGCTCACCGTGGCCGGCCAGCTCATGGGTTCCATCGACTACTGCTCGCCGGAACGGCTCGACGGCGACACGCCGGGCCCGGAGTCCGACCTGTGGGCGCTCGGCGTGCTGCTCTACGAGGCGGTGGAGGGCGCGCCACCGTTCCGCCGGGAGACCGGGATCGAGACGGCGTACGCCATCGTGTGGGCGCCGGTGCCGTCCGCGCCCGCCGCCGGGCCCTTGGCTCCGCTGATCGAAGGGCTGCTGGTCAAGGACCCCGACGGGCGGCTGACCGTCGAGGATGTGGAGCGGATGCTCCGGGCACCGCGGTCGGCAGCCGCAGGCGCGGCAGTCCCGGCCCGGCGCGCGGCCGGACCTGGGACATCCGTGCCGCCCGCCGGGAAGCCGCTCGCCGGGAGCCGGCACAGATCGGCCGGAGTCGCCAAGGGCCTCCGGCCCCGGAACAGAAAAGCGCGGTGGCTCGCCGCGGCAGCGGCCGTCGTCGCCATCGTGGCATGCGCGGTGATCATGGTCGACTGGATGGGCGGCGAGACGGATCGGCCCACCCATCACGCAAGGGCGGAAATCATGCCGGGGGCCTCCTCCCCGTCGCCTTCATCGTCCGAGACCGCAGCTTCCTCCACGCCCCGTCCCACGGCGCGCACCCCGCATCCGCCGCCGGCGGCCGAGACCGGGTACGGGCCACTGTGGTCGGACGGATCTATCGACCCGGGCAGCAATGAGTACTGGGCGCAGAGCGATATCACCGTCAGGACGACGGAGACCCTGACGTCGCTCACCGTCGAGCTGCGTGTCGCACAGACCGGCGGTGTCTCCTCGACCGGCTCCTGGCGGACCCGGCCCGAGGAGGACTTCACCCTCAACGTGGAGGAGACGGACGGCTTCCTTGTCTACCGCTGGACACTCAAGGACGGGCGGACGGTGCCGGCCGGTGAGCACATGTTCGCGGGGCAGTACAACCACGAGACCGGCAACCGGGACGCCGGCGGCGACTCGTATGTGGCCACCGCCACGGCGGACGGCGAAACATACTCGGTGCACGGCCCCTTCGCGTCGGCCTCGACCGACTGACGCAACGCTGGGGCTGCCGCTGGATCCATCTGTGACCGGGCGGGGGCCTGGAGCCCCGACCGGGGAACATGTCCATGTAGGTGTCGTACTGGGCGCGGCCCGAGGATTGACGCCGTCCACAAGTAAACCCCAGGCCGCTGACCTGGGGTTTCATTATCGTCCGGGTGCGCCACCCGATGGTTGGAAGAGGCAGGCCGGCCTTCCCGTTTCCCAGACGCATGTGCCCTGATGTGCCCTGGGTGGCCACGTAGGTCGACACATCACGTGTCGGTGTCGAGGTTCGCAGCACTGGCCGGGATCCCGGACCACAAGGAGCACCCGCCCTTTCGGCGTGCCCAGTTCCAGCGGTCCGCCGGCCCGCCACACCGTCAGCGGGCCCAATACCCCGAAGTCCACAGCCGCCCCCGCCTTTCGACGGCAACTGTAACGGCCGTCGGCTCGTCACCGGCCCGACAGAGCGACGTCGGTCGCATCGGCCACTCGACGGGCTGTAGCCACCGTTTGTCGCGCGTCTTGGGGCCTGGCTGTCGGTCCAGGGCCTTGTGGCGGCCGCCACAGCGAATGAGTTGTGGAATCCGAGATGCCTTCGGTCAGCGCGGTGTCACGAGGTCGATGAGTCCGGCGGCTGCCGCCTGGTCCCATCCGTACTGCTCGGCGTCGCCGCGCAGCATGCGGGCGAGCGCGCTGGTGTCGATCAGGTATTGCGCGGCATTCACCGGCGGTGGTTCCCCTTGTCCCGGAAGAGGTTCAGGTCGAAGGCGCCCTCTTCTGCCGCGGCGCGCAGGCGGGTGAGGGCCGGCGCCCGGCGCCGCCCGAGACCAGCTGATCGTCGAGGTCGATCACGGATTTATTTCTCATGCTGCGCATCCTGGGGTATGCAGCTGCGGTGACGTGGCTTGGGAGCCACGTGCATGCCAGGCGCCGTCCGGCCTGCCGCCGGAAAGCGGGTACCGGGCCCACGTGTGATCTTTTCAGCCACCCGTGATTCACTCCGCAGCCGCGGCAAAAGCGGCAGGAAACGGGTCGGACCGGTCGCGCACCCGCGTGTGACGCGGGCCGTGCGCCGGACTGTTACCGGCGTTCCGGGTCGATCTGTGCAGGTTCTGAGGCACTATCCAGTGGTGCTCCCTCCGATATCCCGGCTGCCGGTGTCCGGAACGGGGATACCGGATGTCGCACCGCAACCGCGGTGGCTGAAAACGTGTCTTTGGACGCGTGGCCGAAGCTCCGGGGCGCGTGAGTTTCCGGTAGCACGTGCGGCCTTGGGGGGGCTGGGATGAACACATGGGGAGTGCCCGGATACACCGAGTCACTGGAGCTCGGATCAGGGGCGAGCGGGCGGGTCGTCCTGGCCGTGCACGAGGAGACGGGCGTGCCGGTCGCGGTGAAGTACCTCAGCGAGTCACTGCGCACCCGGCCGGGCTTCGTACGCGACTTCAGGGCGGAGGCGCGGCTGCTCGGCGGCCTGGAGAGCCCGTACGTCACCGGGTTGTACGAGTACGTCGAGAGCCCGGACGGCGCCGCCATCGTGATGGAGCTGGTGGACGGTGTCTCGTTGCGGGCCCTGCTGACCAGGGAGAGCCCGCTCGATCCCGAGGCCGCGCTCGTGGTCCTCAAAGGGTCGTTGCTCGGCCTGGCCGACGCGCACCGCATCGGCGTCGTCCACCGCGACTACAAACCGGCGAACGTCCTGGTCGTACCGGACGGATCGTCCAAGCTGGTCGACTTCGGGATCGCGGTGGACGCCGGCACCAGCGTCGGCGTTGCGGGAACCCCCGCCTACATGGCCCCGGAGCAGTGGACCGGCGCGCCCGCCTCTCCCGCCGCCGACGTGTACGCGGCCACGGCCACCTTCTTCGAGTGCCTGACGGGCCATAAGCCGTACTCGGGTGAGAATCTCGCCGAACTCGCGCTGCAGCACGTCGACACGCCCGTCCCCGCCGAGGAGGCCCCCGAGGCGGTGCGGGAGCTGGTCCGGCGTGGTCTGGCCAAGGACCCGCGGGAACGGCCCACACACGCCGAGGAGTTCGTCACTGAACTGGAGGCGGTGGCCGGCGCCGCCTACGGGCCCGACTGGGAGGAACGCGGCCGCGGTCGGCTAGCCGCGCTGGTGGCCCTGCTGCCGCTGCTGCTGCCCTCGGCACGCAGTGCCCCACGTACCACGACGGACACCGCACGCACGCTCCTGAGTCGCGAACCGGGCCTCGGCCGGGCGCAGTCGTGGCGTCCCGGCCTGCCAGGGATGCTGGTGGCCGGTGCGGCCGTGCTGCTGGCCGTCGTCCTGACCTACGGCATCCAGCACACTCCGCTGGGAGCGGATCCGCAGCAGGCGGCGCAGGCCCTGGCCACCACCAGAGCCCAGCCCGGTGTGGAGTCGGGAGAGCTCATCGCTCCGCCGACCGCGTCGGCGAACTCGTCCCCGCCGTCCCCGCCGCCCCCGACGTCCACCGTGTCCCCCAGTCTGTCGCCCTCGGACTCGGCGACGGCCGGCACCGGCGAGCCCTCGGCATCCGCCGCCACCACGGACCCGGACCCGGAGACGACGACACCCAGCGCGGCGACCCCCGAGGCGACGCCGACGACCGCTGCCCCCACCGCGCCGGCTGCTCCCACCGCACCGGCTGCTCCCGCCGTCAAGGACGTCGCTGTGTCGGGCTTCCAGCAGACGGGTCCGACGACCGCCTCGGCAACGATCGACATCACCACGGACGGCACCGGACCGCTCTCCATCACCGTCTCGTGGTCCACGGGCGACGCCGGGGGACAGCTCGGCACCCCGGACGGTGCGTCCCAGACGTTCGAGCGCAGCGGCGCCACCCAGTACACGCTCACCGTCGATCACACCTTCCAGGGCAAGGGCTGTTACTGGACGGTGCAGGCCACGACCACTCCGGCCTCCGCCGACGGCGGCGCCTCGCAGCAGCTTCTGACCAGGGGGTGTGTCATCGGATGAGCGCTCACAACGACCGCACTCCCGCGTCTGCCGAGGACTGGGAGCCCACCCAGGTGCTCGGCTCCGCCGACGAAATCCGGGTGCTCGACCCGGCCGACGACCACACCACCCTCCACCTCGGCCCCACCGACGAACACGCCCCGAGCGACGAACTCGGCTCCGCCGACGCCGAGTACAGCGCCACGGTGCTGGCCAGCCACTGGATCCAGAGGCCCGAGCCGGACACCACTTTCCCCGGGCCGCCCTCCACGGGGATCCTGCCGCCGCCGACGCTGCCCGACCGCGCCGAAGGCACCGTGCTGCGTTTCGGCCCGGGCGTGACAGCCGCCGTCGCGCACCGTACCCACAGGACGCTGCCCGCCGTGCCGCCGCCTCGCGTGCCCCCGCGCCGACGTCTGCGAAGACACGCTCTGCCCGCGCTCGTGCTGATCGCCGTCATCGCCTTCCTCGCCTGGCAGCGCCTCGGGCCCTCCGTCGCGGTGCGTACGGCGGCGGTCACGGCCCGGCCGACGGATCTGGGATGCGACGGCACAGCGGACATAGTCGCCCTCGTCGCCACGAACGGCCGGCCGGGCACGCTCTCCTACCGCTGGATCCGAAGTGACGGCACCGCCTCGGGCGTCCTGCGCGAAGTGGTGGCCCGGGGCCAGCGACAGGCACGTCTGCACCTGCTGTGGACCTTCCAGGGCAAGGGCCACTACACGGCAGGGGCCGAACTACGGATCCAGTCCCCCGCCCACCGCACGGTCACCACCCACTTCACGTACGACTGCCCCTGAAGAGACCTCCGTTTCGTCAACCACGGCCCGGCCTGGGTCGGCAACGTCAGCTCCGGCGCCCCGGTCGCCGTGATCGACTTCTACCTCCCGGAGGGCACCACCGCCACGTCTGTGCCCGACACCTGCCGCAACGCCTGACGTCCGGCGACGACCCGGCCATCGGCCACTACGCCCGCACCCTTGGTGCGGGTGTAGTGCGCGTCCCCCCACCGAACAGCGTGTGTGCGAGGGGTATCGCACTCGTCTGTCCCCGTGCCTGCACGAGCAGAATCCGCAGCCGAACCATGACCTCCGGGCTGGGCGACGGTGAGGTGCCGACGACGCGGCGGGTGAACTCTTCGACGGTTTCACCAGGCCCGATCCGCAGAATGACCTCGCGGCGTTCTTCGGCAGCCATGGGCTGGCTCCCTTTCCAGTCGGGTGGTCCCACATCATCGGCGCGCGGTACCACTCCTGAGTCGCTGGTGCCCAGTGCCCGCATTCGAGTGGGGCGGGGGCGAGCGAGTGCCCACTACTCTGCCGACCAGTCGGTGGGGGCCAGACCCGCAGCAAAGTGCCACGCCAGGCCGGTCGGCGCCGTCATGCCCGTGGGCCGGGCAGTTCGATCTCCGCCCAGATGGTCTTCCCCTCGGCACGATGGCGCGTACCCCAGCGCTGGGCGAACTGGGCGACGAGCAGCAGGCCGCGGCCGCCCTCGTCGAAGGTGCGGGCCCGTCGCAGGTGCGGGGCGGTGCTGCTGCTGTCCGACACTTCGCAGATGAGCGCGGCCTCGCGGATCAGACGCAACTGGATGGGCGGTTGCCCGTAGCGGATCGCGTTCGTGATGAGTTCGCTCACCACCAGTTCGGCGGTGAACGCCACGTCGTCCAGGTGCCACGCGGCCAGCCGGGCCAGCACCTCCGCACGGGCGCCGGCCACCGCGGCGGGGTCGGACGGCAGGTCCCAAGTGGCGACGCGGCTCGTGTCGAGGGCCCGGGTGCGGGCGACGAGCAGGGCGACGTCGTCCTGGGGCTGTGCGGGCAGCAGAGTCCGGATCAGGTCGCCGCAGGTGGCCTCCAGCGATCCGGAGGGCTGCTCGAGGCACCGGCGCAGCCGCGAGAGGCCGCTGCCCAGATCATGCTCCTCGCCCTGGACGAGGCCGTCCGTGTACAGCGCGAGGAGGCTGCCCGGAGGCAGTTCCCACTCGACGGTCTCGAAGGGCAGACCACCCACGCCCAGCGGAGGGCCGGGAGGAACGTCGGCGAAGTCCACCTTGCCGGCCGACGTGACGACGGCGGGCGGCGGGTGGCCCGCGGTGGCGGCAGTACAACGGCGCGAGACCGGATCGTAGACCACGTACAGGCACGTGGCGACGAGACCGGTGGGGAGGCCGAGGTCGGGATCGTGGTGGCCCGCAGTGGTCTCCTCCTCGGCCGCCACCTGGGTGACCAGGTCGTCGAGCTGGGTGAGGAGTTCGTCGGCGGGAACGTCGACATCGGCCAGGGTGCGCACCGCGGTCCGGAGGCGTCCCATGGTGGCCGATGCCCTCAGCCCATGGCCCACCACGTCGCCCACGACCAGTGCGACCCTGGCGCCCGACAGGGGGATCACATCGAACCAGTCGCCGCCCAGTCCCGCCCGCGTACGGGCCGGAAGATAGCGATAAGCCACCTCCACCGCTTCCTGGGCGGCGAGCCGGCGGGGAAGGAGGCTGCGCTGCAGGGCCAGCGCGGTCTCGCGTTCGAGGGTGTAACGGCGGGCGTTGTCCACGGCCACGGCGGCCCGCGCACCGATGTCCTCCGCCAGGAGCACGTCGTCCTGGGCGAAGGTCTCCTCGCGCCGGTGCCGGGCGAGGACCGCGACGCCGAGGGTGATGCCGCGGGCGCGCAACGGAATGACCATGACCGAGTGGATTCCGAACGCCCGGACCACTTCCGCCCGTTGGGGATCGGCCTGCTGCCAGTCCTCGTAGTTTTCGTCCACGGTACGGTGCACCGAGGGTCTGCCGGTCGCCAGGCAGCGGACGGGGGGTGTGTAGTCGGGGTATTCGTCCACGTCTCCCGGCCGGGCCAATGCCTCGGGCACGCCGGGCAGGACGGACTGTTGCGCCGCTCGGCGCAGGGCCACCGTGCCTGTCGCGGAAGGCGTCGGCTCGACTCCGCGGAACAGGGAGTCCAGCAGGTCGATGGTGACGAAGTCGGCTAGCCGGCCCACCGCCACGTCGGCCATCTCCTGAGCCGTACGCATCACATCCAGGGTGCTGCCCACCTGCGCGCTGACGTCGTTCAGCAGTGCGAGCCGCTCCCGGGCCAGGTGCTGGTCGGTGACGTCGAGGGCGGACAGCTCCAGGAGCCGCACCTGCCCTGCCGGACTCCTGAGCGGGGACACGGTGATGGACCAGACCCCCTCGCGAGCTTCGGGCCGGGCTCTGCCACGCACATGGAACTGCTCGGCCTCCCCTGTCATGAACACCCGGCGCATGCCGTCCTCGACCGCATGGCAGATGTGGGGCGGCAGGATGTCGGTGACACGCCGACCGCGCATCTGCTCCTCGCTCAGGCCGAGCTCCCGTTCGGCGCCGACGCTCGCCCGTACGGCCCGCAGCTCGGAGTCGTACACCATCACAGGCAGATGGCACTGTGCGAACGCCTCCTCCGCCGTCGCCAGGTCGGGTTGCGGCCGCTCCGGTGGCGTCGCCACGACGAGCTGCTGAGCATGGCCCTCGCCGTCGAACCAGGGATACGCCCGCAGCTGCACCTCCACATGCTGACCGTCCCGGTGCCGGAGCAGGGTCGTCGTGCTCCGCCCACCGAGAGCCACGCGAAGACTCCTCACCATGTCCGCGTCCACACCGAGCAGACGGATCACGGAGCGCCCGATGGCCGCCTGACGCGGGTAGCCGAGCAGGCGCTCGGCACCCGCACTCCAGCCCGTCACGATCCCCTGGGCGTCGATGACGGCCGTGGCGGAGTCAGCCCGATTCGGGACAGTGCCGGAGTCGTCGTTGAGCGGGGTGGCATCGCGCATGTCGATCATCGCCCGTTCTGCCCCTGGGGACACCTCTCCGTGTGGCCCCCCCGAACCAGTTCTGTCGGCCCCTTACACCACTTCTACCGTTCTTCGTTCGGGCTCGCGCGCCATGGAAGGAAAGGCGCAGCTGATGGCCGGTGGACGTGGCCCCCACCGCGGACCGCCGACCGCGACAGGGGTGCGATCCGATGCGCACGGGGAAGATCAGCAACTAGCACCTCGGTGTTATCGGCAATCAAAATCGAGCTTGGCCGCGATCGCCTTCCGGCCGCGGCTGCCCGGCGGAGACGGTCAGCCGCTGCGCGCCATGCCGCAACAAACCTGCACAAGACGCGCACGGAGGCTCCCAGGTCGAACAATGACCGAAAGGCACCTCCGCAGCGGGGTTACCTGCGGTGTCCCTGCGGTGCGCCTCCTTGACCGGTGAGCCGAGCGGCGCCCGGAGACGAGGCCGCGGCGTTGTGGCGCGCGGGCCGAGTGGAAGGTGGTTCGACCGCGCCGGTGGGCAGGTCGGCGATGCGGCGCAGGCGCCGGACGAGGACGTCGCTGACTGAGCCGGCGGTCTCCAGTTCGCGGTGGGCGACGGCTCCGGTCAGCAGCTCAGTGATTCCCCGCTGTTCTCCGCTCCGTCTGGTGCGCTTGTGGTGCGGGCGGAGCAGCGAATGCTCGCAGACGGGCGATATCGAGCACGGCATCGTGGGCGCCGTCACCCTTGAGGCACCAGCCAGAGGGTGGGGCGTCAGTTGATCAGCTGCCCTGCGACGGGTCGGGTGTGCCGACTGTGGGTTCCAGGACCACCACCGCCGTGTCGGACGGTCGGCGCGCAGCGTAGGCGTCCAGGTTCTTGTCGATCTCGCGCCACCGCGTCCACAGCCGCAACCGTTCGTCGCCCGTGGCGGCGTGACCGTGCACCAGCCGCGGCCCGTCGACCAAATCGACGGTCGCGTCCGGGTGCGCCTGCAGGTTGTGCCACCAGGCCGGCTCGCCCTCACCCCACCCGTTCATCGCGAGCGAGACCAGGTTCGGGCCGTCCTCGAAATACCCGATGATGACGCTGCGCGGCCGGCCCGTGCGGCGCCCGGTGGTGGTCAGCCGCAGGGTGCCCCAGCTGTTGGCACGTGGCCGCCACAGCCCGACTCGCCCTCTGAAGACCCGGTATACGCCCCGGTGCGCCGACCAGGCCAGACGGATGAACCAACGCGGCGGGAGCCACGGTGTTTTCGCCCGTTGCCCGACAGACACGGCGACCTCCCGCGTGCTCGACTGGCTCCGGTCACGCACAAGACGCTAACCGCAGCCGCCAGCGGCCGGTAGGGCCAAACGGCCCGACACCACAGCCTGACGACCCCGCCCATGACGCGAGGGAAGGCGCACGCTTTCCAACTGTGGTGGTGCGGTGGTGGGCTGCGTGCGGGGGCGTTCACCTGGGTTCGTTGGCGGCTGAGCGTCGGCGCTGCGAAGGCTTCGGGTCCCGTCTGAACGGCCGTGAACGGTGCTGAATGAGACGGAAAATGAGACGGATGGACACGCAGTGCTGAGGCGTCCGACCGGCCGGATTGCTGGTCTGACGGCTTCGGCCATACGAGGATGCTGCCCATGCGCCGCACCGATGATGAGCACGAACTGCTCAAGTTGATCCGCCGCTACGTCAGAACCGACCGCCGGTATCTCAAACTCGGCGGTGCCCTTCTCGGTATGAGTGGGCGCGGCCGGACCAGGTTCTTGCGGAAGTTGGGCAAGGCCGCCAATGAGATTTGCTCCTCGTGAACTGGGCATGCTGCTCGACCGAGGATGGCGCGAGAGCTCAACGGCAGCCTGGCTCATCGCTGTTGCCGGCAGGACCGAGTTCCGGGAACGTCTCGGCGATCTCCTGCTCGCCAGCAAAGGGCCCTACGCGGGGCAGGCGTACTGTGTCGCCCTGGCCACCTTCGGCACCTCTGCCGACGCCGCCTCGCTCGACCGCGCCCTGGACGGTGCCGACGCCGTGATCAACTGCGCCGGGCCCTTCGCGACGACTGCCGCTCCCGTGATCGAGGCGGCACTGCGCGCCGGGATCCCGTACGTCGATGTGGCGGCCGAGATCGAGGCCAACCGCGACACGTTCACGCACTTCGCGGACCGCGCCCGCGCGGCGGGAGCGGTGATCGTTCCCGCGATGGCCTTCTACGGCGGCCTCGGTGACCTGCTGGCCACCGCCGCGATGGGCGACTGGACGGCGGCCGACGAAGCGAACATCGCCTATGGGCTGAGCAGTTGGCATCCCACCCCCGGGACCCACACCGCGGGCACGGTCTCCGGGGAGCGGCGAGGCGGTCGGCGTGTCCGCTACACGGACGGGCGGCTGGAGTACCACGACGACGAGCCGACGCTCCTGACGTGGTCCTTCCCCGACCCGATGGGCACCAGGGAGGTCGTCGGGGAGTTCACGATGGCCGACGTGGTCACCATCCCCAGCCACCTCTCCATCCCCGAGGTGCGCACCCACATGGCGACCGAAGCGGCCAGAGACCTCTCGGCCCCGGACACACCGGCGCCGACCGCGGCCGACGAGAACGGTCGGTCCGACCAGACCTTCCTCGTCGACGCCGTCGTACGCTCCGGCGGCATCGAACGGCGCGCTGTGGCAAGTGGCCGGGACATCTACGCCGTCAGCGCACCGCTCGCGGTGGAGGCGGTCCACCGCATCCTCACCGGCGAGACCCGCACGGTCGGTGTCGCCTCCGCCGGCGCAATCTTCGACGCGCCCGACTTCCTCCGCGCACTGTCCCCGCACATCTCCCTCGAACTGCTCCAGCAGCGGACGGTGTCCTGACCGTCGGAGTGGGCCACCCCGGTGCTGCGGCCAACACCCACGGACGCACCGTCACCTTCGTTCGTGCCACATCTTGGTTGAGGTCCGCGACGCGGGCCGCCGTGAGACGGGCTCCGGACCCGCCACGTGACCATCGTGATTGCGCGTACGTCCGGCTTCCTGGCCGCCCCGACTCGACGCACCCGGAGCACGGGCCGCGAATGAGGCGATCACGGCTGCCGTGTCCCTGGTCGTGTCCCCGCTCCTGCTGGCGGAAATGCATCACGTCGCGAGGCGCGAGCGCCGCCCAGTCCGTCCGTTTCCGCCACCACGCGATGGCCTCGACCCCGCGGATGCCGTGAACGTCGCACTCCGGGCGCCTCGGCGGCGCACGCAACCCCGTTCAGCCCTACCGAAGGAACAGCAAGCTGAGGGCTTCTGACACGGGGAAGCCGCGACGCTCCCTTCCGGCGCAGCACCTTCGGGCGGAAGTGGCGGAAGGCGCGGGAGGTCGTCGGCATGCCCCTTTGGGTACGGCTGGTCACTTAGCCCCGCAGCCTCAGGTTCGAGTGTTCCGGACGTACGGCACCTGTGAAGACGGCCCGTACGGCACCGCCGAGACCGGTCTGCCCGCATGATCGGGCCGATCGCGGGTAGGCGGCGGTCTATCGAGTGGCGGGCTCGTCCAGCAAAGGGTATGGCGTCATGGCTGAGATCCCCGCCGAGCTCTTCGAGGCAGTGGCACGGGACGCTCTGCGGGATCTGACCAGAGCGCCCGACAGCCGGGCGTTGGAGGCGCTGGCAGGTTGTGATGTGTTGATCCCGGCGGTCAGCGGAATCCGATACACGCGTGACCGCAGCGAGTTCGTGCGGTTTGTGCTGCCGGTGATCGAAAGCGTGAATTTCGCCCCCGCGGTCATGGTCTTCACCTCGGAGGAGCGGCTGCTCAGGGCCTTCCCCCAGGTGCCCTGCTACCGGCCTGTCACCTTGCGGCAGCTGGCCGCTCATTGGCCGACCGACGACGTGGTGCTGGTCATCGATGCCGGGAGCGAGGACTCGCTGACCCTGTCCGCACACGAAGCGCGGTGGCTGCTCGCCCGCTGCCTCGCCTGAAACGATCAGGGCCGGGCCGGAGGAATGACCCTCCGGCCCGGCCCTGATGCGTATGGAGCGGGCGACACACCAGTTCCGGGACCGGCCCCTCAACGACCACCCCGGGAGCGACCTCGTTGACTGGCAGGGGGCGCACTGGAGGTGCGGGAACCCCCAACTCGCCAAGCCATGTGGCGAGCTGCTCGGAAGAGGCCACATACACGATGTGGCCGAGACCAACCCAGGCGTGCGCAGCCGCGCACATCGGGCAGACGGTTCTTGCTCCCCCTGGACACTCTGCATGTCCGCATAGGTTCGCCGGGTCGGCCTTCGGAGCGGTTGGATGGGTGGTCACTCGTTCCGACCGTTGGAGGTGTGGTGGCCGAGCCTGTGCGGGTGCGCAGACTGACCGATCAGGAGGGGGCAGAAGCTGCAGCAGATCGTGCGCCGGGGCAGTACCAGCTCGGTGCGCTACCGGCGGGCGATGATGCTGCTGGCCTCTGCGGGCGGAAACCGGGTCCCGGTGATCGCACAGCTGGTCCAGGCCGACGAGGACACCGTCCGGGATGTGATCCATCGGTTCAACGAGATCGGTCTGGCCTGTCTGGACCCTCGGTGGGCGGGAGGCCGTCCCCGCCTACTCAGCCCTGATGACGAGGACTTCGTCGTGGCGACGGCCACCACCCGCCCGGCCAAGCTCGGCCAGCCCTTCACCCGCTGGTCGATCCGCAAACTGGTCGCCTACCTGCGCCGCGTCCACGGACGCCTCATCCGCATCGGCCGTGAAGCCTTACGGTGCCTGCTCCTGCGCCGCGGCATCACCTTCCAACGCACCAAGACCTGGAAGGAGTCGCCCGACCCCGCTCGCCCCGACGGCGCACCGATCTACGTGATCCTGGACAACCTGTCCGCCCATAAGGGCGACAAGATCCGGCGCTGGGCGAGGAAGAACCGGGTCAAGCTGTGCTTCACCCCGACCTACGCCTCATGGGCCAACCCGATCGAAGCCCACTTCGGCCCGCTGCGGCAGTTCACTCTGGCCAACTCCCACCACCCGAACCACACGGTGCAGACCCAGGCCCTGCACCGTTACCTCCGCTGGCGCAACGCCCACGCCCGCCACCCCGACGTACTCGCTGCCCAGCACAGGGAACGCGCCCGCATCCGCAGCGAGAAAGGCATCCGCTGGGGCGGAGGCCCCCTCGCACCAGCAGCCTGACCAACCCGTGACGCGGCAGGCGAGGAAACCTGTCTCTCAGCCTTCCCGAGGTTCGACTGGGTCAGCTGTCCGGGCGCCTGAATCCTTGCGTGCCGAGAGCAGGAGCAGGACCGCAGCGGTGGCGGTGAAGCCGAAGCCGACGTTCGTCCAGAGCATGACCGTCTCGAATGAGGCGTCGGCGATCCGGGGGATGCCGTTGACGAGCATGAGGGCGTAGATGCACAGAATGCCGTAGGCGCGAAGCCGCATCCCGGCCTGTCGCTTGCGCATCCACGGCGGTGTCCACCCCGCCAGAATCGCCACCGGCACCGGCAGCATGAGCACCGTGGACACTGCCAGCGCTATCCAGTGATACAGCGGATTGCCGTTCACCCCGCCCCCTTCGTAGGCGATCACCAGCCTACGAAGGGTTGGCGAGGCCCGTCCATGCCGAACACCGCGAGCTTCCCGGCGAACCTATACGGTCAGAGCACATAGGCAACAAAGAACCCCCGGGTCACCGACCTGGGGGTTTCACATGGAGCGGGTGACGAGAATCGAACTCGCGCTCTCAGCTTGGGAAGCTCATGGCGTCTAGAGCGTCCTACAGGCCTGACCTGCGGCGGCGCGACGTAGACGCGCGGTAGACGGTCGATTGGTTCCCCCGCTGTTCCCTGTGGTTCCCCGCACGATCTGGCACGCGTCTGGCACGAGTCATTCGTCGCTGCACCGCTCCAAGACCAGGCCTATGGAGCGGCGGGCCGGAGACCTCAGCACGACCTCCGGTGCTGTGATGCGGATCACTCTAAATTCCGGGGTGAGGATTGCCGGTTCGGGGCGTTCCGGGGCCCGAAAGGGGACAGGCTCGCCCATCAACTGCCGGAGGACCACCCATGACGCCCGAAGCTCCCGAAGAACCGCAGGCACAGGAAGTGGCGGCATCGCCTAAGACCGTCCCGCCCCGCGAGGCGAACGTGTCGGAGACGGAGGAAGCCGAGGATCTCGACGCCTTATACGCACGCTACGGCCTGGTCAGGCGGTGGCGGGTTCTTCCCGAGCCGAAGTCCGTACCCATTGATCCACAGTCCACTCGCCGCCTCCCCGTACTGGGTGAGGGCGACCTCATTGCGTACGGGGGCGATGGGGGAGTCCGCGACAGCTCCTACTTCTACTTCGGTAACGAAAGGGACGGTGGACGACTGCTGGCAGGGCGCCTGTTCCGGGACAACTCCAAACTCGAACCCTGGCAGATCGTGCAGACCTGGACCGAGGGGGAGATCGACAGCCCATGGGCTGGAACGGCCACCACCGCCAAGCCCACTTCTCCGGAGGCTAGTGCGGAGGCCCGTGAGGCCAGACTCGCGGCACGCGCCGTGGAAGCACGGAACGAGGCGGCGCTCGGCAACACTGAGCTCATCGAGAAGTTCATGGCCGCTGACCTCGGCCTGTGGCGTGGAGCCCGCTGGCAGGAACCGGTGACCACGGCTCTCCTTGGCGACTGGGCGAGCACCCTGTACACGCACGGCACCATCCGCCGGGGGGCTCTCTCCCGGCTGATGCATGAGGTGAGGGAGATCCACCGACAGCTCACGCCACTGTGGCGTCGGCGCTGCGCCGGAGAGCGGCTGCTCAGCCTGGATGTCCCCGTTCTGGAGAATGGGCTGACTCTCGCCGACCTCGTCGCTGGAGGGCCCGACCCGGCCGACATCCTTACCGGGACGCTGCCTGATGATCCGCGTGTGCTCGTCGTGCTGGAGCAGATGTTCCCGATCGAGAGGGCAGTCGCGCTCGCCTGGAGCCGTTCGGGGACGTCGAGTTGGACCGAGGCGGCCGCCACGGTATTGGCCCTCACTTCGCAGGCATACGTGCAGGGTGACGCCGAGGCTCTGGGTGAGCGAGTACGCCGCAAACTCAAGCGGCTCGGTCGCCGTGCGCGTCACAGTCGGGATGGCGAGGAGACGTCCCGTTTCCGAGCGGCTCAGTCGCCTGTTGTCGGTCGAGTCGATGACCGCGCAGCGGCCGGGCGGGAGGCGTGAATGCCTGACGCATTGACTCTCGCCCTGATCGCCCTGGTCGGCTGCTTCGTTGTGCGTGAATCTCGGCGCGACGAACGGCTAGGCGCTGCGCTCTTGGTCGGCGTTGCCGTTGTGGCACTGATGCTGACGCTCTACGGGGCGGGTCCTGACTGACAGCGGTTGGCTATAGGCCGCTTGTAGGCTGGCGCGAGGCCGACAGGGGTCTGACCCGCGATGCGGGTCAGACCCCTGTCCTGGTGTTTCAACTGTTGGGGTGGCGGGATCTGAGCCCACGACTTCTTTGTCCCGAAGCAACGTGGGCAGGGGACTGGACAGGGGCAGTGTGCCGCGGACCTGCTTAGGCAGTCGGTATTCGTCCGACGTCGTCCAGCGCTGTCTGCTGTGGTTGTCACGCAGTTAGACACACAGCGGTGTTGGCCTGGCCTTTCCGCAGGCCTCGGCCTCCCTTGCGGGATGGCCGAGGCTTCGTGCCGCTCGTGCGTGGATCAACGGTGCTGAAACCACCACGCGATGCCAGAGACCACGGTGGTGCCGAGTCCGGCAGCGATGCCGCGAACGAGTGCGTGGCAGACAGTGCGTCCCAGCGCGCGCACGTTGCGGCCCCGGGTTGACGATGTCCACCGGGCACGAGCGTTCCGCAGCCAAGGCCCCACGCGGGTGGGCAGAGTCGACGGCTTCCGGGGCTGGCCCGTAGCCTTGAGTGTGTTGCTGATGGCTCCTCCTGAGGGTCGAGCGATTGGTTGCTTCATCTGGCGGCTCCCTGCGGGAACAGGGGGCCGCCGCCTTTTGGGCGGCGACCAGTGCCGTTTGTCCTCACCTGGGTGGTGGGGTTCAGCCTGCTTCGCCCTTGCGGACTAGGAACTCCACGGTCGGAAGCAGTGGCTCGTCTGTGGCCGAAGTGGGTGCTGCCGGCCCGTCTTCTTCGGCCTTGGTGTCGTCAGCTGCGGAGCAGTCAGCCGCTGTGGCCCGCTTGCTGACGTTCAGGTTGTAGGGGGCCTGGAAGGAATATTTGTCGGCGGTCGTCGTAAGGGTGGGCAGAGAAGTGTCGATGTAGATGCCGTACCCAACCGTGGTAAGAACCCCCGCCGTCAGCAGCTCCTGACGCCCTTTGCGGATCGTCTTCGGAGATAGCCCGTACCAGTCCGCAAACACCTCGGGGATGTAGAACTGCGGATCGCGTCGGCTCATGCATATGAGCAGCAGCGCCTTACCTGACAGGGTCAGCTTCTCGTGCAGTCCATCGACCCAGTACTGGAACGGTAGCCGGAAGTAGATGTCCTCTAGGGGGCCGTCGGCCAGGCCGATGGGAGGACGGTAGGCGGTGCTCGTGCCGTCCTCCATAAGCTTTGTAATCTTGGTGAACTTGCCGTTCTGGGACCTTTTGATCAAACCGAGTTGCTCGAGCTGCAACCAGAGGCGTGAGACCATGACACTGGCTGAGGCGCCCGGCGCGTGGTGGCCCAGGCAGCGGGCCCAAAGCTCGGACCGCTCGGTCACGTCATACGGGGCTGCGGTGGTGACAGCTGCCATGAGCAGGTACAGGTCCAACGCCCGCTCGCGGCGGGCGCGCACCAGTGTGCTCAGCGGACTCGGAGCCTTGGCGTCTCCACTGTCTCCCTCGACGACACGTTGCACGAGGGACCGGCGGATGGGCACCTCTCTCTTACGCCGCTTTGAGGAGTCCAGGAGCGCCGCGATGCTGCGCTCCTGGGAGAGGCCGCCATCCGGGAGGGGATCGTCGGCCGGTGGAAAAATGATCCGTGGCATGGCCCCAGCATGCACGCTAGGCCATCGGCCTGAGGCGCCGTCACCGAAACCTGCTCTGGACCCGGTTGCGCCTCTGAGCGGGCATTAGATATCCATGATGACTAGTGACAACTACTAGATACAGGAGAGGTGCGCGCGACACCCGTCTCCGCAGATAGGGCAGGCTCTAGAGAAGAAGATCTTTAACGTCTTGACTCCAGGATCTTTGCTGGCCGTAGGTAGATCCCTTGTCTTTCCTTCCGGACGCCCGTTGCGCCCGTATCCCGGCTCCGCAGGGTCTGAACCGGAGGGCAACGACCTGTCTTCTTGCCCTGGGTCTTGCCGGGAATCTTGATGACCTGCGTTTTCGCCGCTCAGGGGCTGTGGGCTCGTGCGCCTGGTGGTCGTCGTTGGCCACTGTTGAGCGGCCTTGGACGGCAAAGAGACGGCCCGGTGCGGACACGAAAGTCAGCTACGCCGGCCGCGCGCTCATCGAGAGATGGTCCCGCGTTGGCCTGTCACCAGCGTCCTGCCCAGCGTCGCAACTTGCTGGTGACACGGGCCTTGTGGAGTCGGGTTGCCGAGGCTTCGCTCGGGCTCGTCATGAACGCCGTGATAGGGGTCCATCGCTTGCCCCCCTTGCGAGCCGTCCACCTGACGGCGGGGAAGTCCGTGATCTCTGTGATGCGCTCTCGCGTAATCACGCGTGTGCGCAGGTAGCCGCGGATTGAGAGTCTCCCGCGCTCACACGTCACGCCGAGCCGGTATCCCCTTACGGCGAGGATCGCGAACCCAATCACAGCGAAACAGGCCGTGAGCCGCGAGAAGCCGGAACTGGCTTGCGCTACGTAGGCAACAGCAGCGGCCGCCGGGACGGCTCCGAGGCTGCTGTTCGCAAGACGGTTCAACATCGGTGGCGATAGCTCCACGACGCTCCTCGCCTGTGCTGGTGCCTGCCGGTGGCAGCGTACTGGTACCTCAGCTTGGGAAGCGCGATCATTTGGGGTCGGCTCGGGCGCTGACCTGGGCGAACGGCAAGATGGCGGCCTCCTCCGGGGTGTGTGGCCTCCCCCGTGGTTCCCCGCTGTTCCCCGCCTGATCTGGTGCGCTTGTGGTGCGGCCGGGTGCCGGCCCATCGAGGTAGCGGGTAAAGAACGTGAGCGCCTGGATGGCGGTTGTCGACACCCTGGGGCCATGAGTCATTGGAAGTTTTACGACAACTGGTATGCCGATCTGACCGCCTCTCCGTCGAGCAACTGAGGGAGCGCCGATCCTTCGCCGCTCAGCGGGCTGAGGGTGCCGTGGCGCGTGGCATGAGTTGCAACCCCAAGGCTGCACGGGAGTGGCGTGAGTCGGCGCAGACACCCTCTTGCCGCAGGCAGGTTCGCTACTGAACTTGATTGGGCGATGTCGGGTGATTGCCTGACAGTTGAGGGGTGGGTCCGGTAGGTCTGTGTGGGTGAACCCCTCCGCTAAGAGAAGATCTCATTTGGTGTGTTCGATAGCCTGCGGTCGTGGACATCGTGGACATCGTGGACATCGTGGAGCGTCTGGTGCCGGATGAGTTGTGGGAGCTGTTCGAGCGGGTGGTGCCGCCCGCTCCGACGCGGCCCCAGGGTGGCGGCCGGCGGCGGTACGGGAACCGTGAGGTGTTGGCCGCGATTGTGTTCGTGGCCACGTCAGGGTGTACGTGGAAGCAACTGCCTCCATCGTTCGGCCCGTCAGGGCCGACCGCGCACCGTCGGTTCAGCGAGTGGAGCCGGGCCCGGGTCTGGGCCAAGCTGCGCCGCCTGGTGCTGGACGAGCTAGGGCCTGTGTGATGTCGTGATCATCTTGCCGATTCGGGTCCGCTCGGAGGGCGGATCCGATAGGAAGATGGTCGTGACGCGCAGGCAACTTACCGAT
>NZ_BAAASJ010000029.1:0-62970 GCF_039532825.1 Streptomyces vastus | reverse complement strand
GCCGCCTGCCGGCGCAACGGCACCCGCTACGAGCTCCGAGACACCGACGGGCGCGAGATCACCGAGGCGGAAGGACGGCACATCTGCACCACCCGCTACACGGTCGACAAGGCTGACCGGGCCAAGGTCCAGGTCCGTCGACGAGCCCAGAAACTCAAGGACCCAACGACGAGCCGGCGCAGAAAGGAGTCGCACAGCGCTCCGGCAACCGGCCCGTCTGCCAACAACCCTACGAACACCAAGCAGAGAGCACCACAACGGACTTGACGTCCGTTAGGAACTCACCCGGGCGATCAACGCCGGGGGCAAGGGCGCGATCAAGCGGCCGAGAACCGGATCGGGTTCGACTGGGAACCGGATCGGGTCGAGCGGTGTACCAAAAGTGATGGCGCTACAGCACATCGCGCAGGGCCCGGTCTCGGACCATGAGGGCGGCCCGTTTGTCGGGCAGGTCGACCTCGGCGGAGAACCGGAAGCCAGCGCTCAGGAAGGCGGACACGGAGGGGGTGTTGCGAAGATCGGGTTCCGCGACGACGCGTGTGCACGAGGGGCGCCGGTCGAGTACGAGGTCGGAGACAGCTCTGAGCAGTGCTGAGCCGAGTCCCCGCCCTCGGTTGGCGACGGGTCCGATGAGGAGGTGGATTCCGGTGTCATGGAGACGAGCGGGATAGTGGCGGGCCAGTGGGTCGAGGTCCGCGCGGTAGATCTCCCAGTAGCTCATCGGCGTGCCGTCCAGCACGCCGAGACAGGGAATGCTGCGGCCGTCCCCGTCAAGCTGGGCGCGCAGGTGATCCTCGGTGACCGTCTCGGGTCCGGCCAGCTCCCAGAATGCCGAGACGGCGGCGTCGTTCATCCAGCGGCTGATGAGCTTCAGGTCACGGTCGATGCATACGGGGACGAGGTGGAAGGGGCCGACGGGGCTGGCGATGGGCCCCCAGCCGCCGACGCCGTCGAGCAGGTCGTCACCGGTCGGGGCGGCGGTCGGCGAGACGGGGCCGGGCTTCGCCGTGCCTTCCCTTCCGCCGTGTTCCGCTGCGCGCTCGGCTCCCCTGGCTGCTTCGGCTTCCTCGGCGAAGAGCGCGACGAGTTCGTCGGGCAGACGCAGGTCGAGTGTGTCCTGGCTGTCCGCATCGGGGCCCGTGTCGCTGCCGAGGGAGGTGATGGGGGTGGTACCGGCGTCGGTGCTCTCATCGGTGGGAGGCACGGCGACGTTCCTCTCAGGAGATGGGGTGGGTCATGTTCCTCAGGAATGAAGGGGGTTGGCGATGGTGACGTAGACGGACTGGGTGTCTACCGGGCCGACGAGTTCGTCGAGCCCGTGCAACCGGGTCAGCAGGTTGGCCTTGCAGCGCAGCACGGGTGAGTCGAGCAGACAGGCGGGAAGGGGTGTACGCAGTCGGGCAGGGCCGGAGGCGACGTCGGCGAGGAAGCGGCGGAAGGCGGCGAGCAACAGCCGCTCGTCGGCGAGGCCTTGGGAGCCGAAGGCGCCGATGAGGCCGAGCACGTTGTTGATGGCGAGGTAGTAGGCGAAGCGTTCGTCTGTGACCTCGTCGGAGACGAAGGTGTCGCTGTGCTCGCCGATGCGGGGCAGCCGTTTGTCCAGCTCCTCGCGCCGGGACTCACGGAAGTAGTAGCCCTGGTTGTCACGGTAACGGCCGCCCGCGGGCCAGCCCTGCGGGTCCAGCAGGACCAGGGTGTTCTGCTGGTGGGCTTCCAGTGCGATGCCCGCCTCACTGTCCAGCCAGAGGACGGGGCGGATCACCTGTTCCAGGTAGCGGAGGAACCACTCGGTGGCGACGGCGCCGCACGAGCGTCCGGTGCTCCCGGCGAGGTGGGTGACGATCTCGCTGAGCCGTGACCTCATCGTGGGCCTGCCCTGACCGGAGCCGGACGGTTCGCCAGGTGGGTCCTGAGGCCTGACGGAGACGAGCCCGGCGATGCAGGAGACGGAGTCCGTCGGCGTGAACGGGTTGTGGCGGATCACCACGTCGAGCCCGGGCACGTGGTCGCCGTCCGGGTCGTCGACGGCGAGCCAGGCCGGGTCGCGGACGATGTCGAAGCCCGGGTGTGCCGCCTGCCATTGTTCGGCAAGGCCGGTACGCATCAGACGGTGGACCTCGACACCGCGGTGGAGTTCCTTGCGGAGGTTCTCCCGTCGGGAGTTGGTGATGCACAGGCCCAGCGAGAGCTTCAGCATCGCGGGGGCGGCGGGGCGGTAGAGGGTGCGTACGGAGGAGGTGGGGTGCCAGGGGGCGCCATGGGGACCGAGGTCCTGGAGCAGACCGGCGTCCAGCAGTTTCGCTGTCACGGAGCGGCGGCGGACCTCGCGGATCTGCCAGGGGTGCATCGGGAGCGCGGCGTACCCGTCGGGCAGCGGCAGTCCGGTGCCGACGAGCCGGGCGGTGAGCTGCTGAGCGGGTACGGGACGGCCCCGCTCGGTCCAGGCCGAGTCGGTGGCGAGTAGGGAGGGAGCGACAGCCATCCAGTGCAGGGGGAAAGAGCCGCGTGATTCGGGTGAGTAGAGCCGGGTCTCGGCCTCGGAGAGTCCCTCGCGGCTCTTCGCGGTGGGGTGCAGCGGGTGACCGAGCAGGAGCGACTGTTCGGCGGAGAGGAAGAGGTCCGAGCCGTCGGCGGGGTGCTCCCTGCGGTCGCTGATGAACACGGTGGTTCGCTGGGCGGAGTCGGCCACGCGGCGCACCAAGTCGCCGCTGTCGCCGGACCTGGCCTCCGCCCTGTCGTCCGTACCGCCCGCCAGGGTCTCTCGTCCGAGGAGCGCCGCCAGCGTGGCCGCGTCCGTGGGGGGTGCCTGGTGGGGGGCGTCGGAAAGGTGGGGGAGGCCAAAGCGGTGCCAGCCTGTGGGGGACCAGTAGTGCACCGGGACGACCAGGGCAGTGCCGCTGGCGGGGAGTTGGATACGGAGGATGCCGTCTCCGGGAGCAGGGAGCTTGTTCTCCCGTACCCAGCAGCGCAGCAGGTTCTCCACGGCTGCGGCCTGGCCCGCGGTGTGCGGATCGGGGTGGTCCAGCAGGTCCAGGTCAGCGGCACCGCGCAGCCGTACTGACTCCCTGGGCCCGGGCCCTCCCTGCTGCCGGGGGACGGATTCTGCTCCCGTGCCCGGCTCGAGGGTGCGGGTGTGGCGGTGGGATGCAGGGATGGCGTTCAAGTGACTTCCTTGGGAGGTGGTTCAGGGTCGTGCCGCGACGAACTGGGGCTGTTCCGGCGTTCGTTGGACCTGGGCGTTTCGGGGGTGCTTCGGGTGGTGTGATTCCGGCGTACAAGTGGTGCTGCCGTGGAGGTGGGGTCACTCGGCGATGCCCTGCGATATCACCGTGCTCCGGCCTTTCCGACCCGCTCGGCCCGTTCCGCACGTCGGACCGACTCGCCGGGCCGGGCACGCGTGCCACGCTCAACGCCCTGCGCCCGCAGGCCGATTGGTGCCGCCGCGACCGACGCGACCGCGTCCGAGAGCCGGTCGAGCACCGCGTTCGCCTGCTCATCGGTGATGGTCAGAGGAGGGAGCAGCCGCACCACGCTGGAGTGGCGTCCGCCGAGTTCCACGATCAGCCCGCGACGCAGGCACTCCCGCTGAACGGCGACCGCGAGACCGGGGGCGGCAGGGCACGGCCCACCGCCAGTGCCCCCGGCGGCCTCGGCGGCTTCGGCTGCGGACTCGGGCGATTCCACCGGGTCGACGAGTTCGACGCCGATCATCAGGCCTCGTCCGCGTACATCACCGACACAGGGGAAGTCGGCTGCCAGACCGCGCAGTTGGGCCAGCATGCGGGCCCCCAGGCGGGCGGCTCGCTCGGCGAGACGGTTCTCCCGGACGTACGCGAGTGTCGCCGCGCCCGCGGCCATGGCGAGCTGATTGCCGCGGAACGCGTCGGCATGGGCGCCGGGTTCCCACACGTCGAGGTCATCGCGATAGACCACGACGGCCAGCGGCAGGCTGCCGCCGATGGCCTTGGAGAGGACCATCACGTCGGGTGTGATGCCACTGTGTTCCACCGCCCAGAAGGCGCCGGTCCGACCGACGCCCGTCTGAATCTCGTCGACGATCAGGGGGAAGGAGCGGGCAGACGTGATGTCCCGCATCCGCCGCATCCAGTCGTCGCGCGCCGGAATCACTCCGCCTTCGCCCTGAACCGGTTCCACGATCATCCCGGCGGGTGTGGGCACCCCGGACTTGGGGTCGTCGAGGAGGGATTCCGTCCAGCGCGCGGCGAGTTCGGCGCCCCGCTTGCCGCCGACGCCGAACGGGCAGCGGTAGTCCTGCGGATAGGGCAGGCGCACCACCCGTACATCCGACGCGCCCCCGGATACTTCGAGCGCCCCCGCGGTCATCCCATGATGGGCGCCGGAGAAGGCGACGATCCCGGTGCGCCCGGTCGCGGCACGCGCCAGCTTCAGTGCGGCCTCGACCGCGTCTGTGCCCGCGGGCCCGCAGAACTGCACGCGCGCGTGGTCGGCGAAACCGGGCGGCAGCGTACGGAACAGCTCGGTGGTGAACGCGTCCTTGACGGGTGTGGCCAGATCGAGGACGTGCAGCGGCGCCCCCGAGTCGAGGACCTTTCTGATCGCTTCCAGCACAACCGGATGGTTGTGCCCGAGGGCCAACGTCCCCGCGCCCGAAAGGCAGTCGAGGTAGCGCGCCCCGTCGGCTCCCTCGATCGTCAGCCCACGCGCCCGGACGGGCACGATCGGCAGGGCGCGCGCATAGGTGCGCGCCGCGGACTCACGGGCCGACTGCCGTCGCAGAATCCCTTCGTGCGCCAAGGGCGCGACCTCGGCCTCGCGCATCGTGGGCGCCACGTCGGGCGCAGACTCGGTCACGGCCACGCTGTCGGTCCTCCCGCTGTCCAGAGGCGAGTTGCTCGGCCACCCGAGCGGGCGGCAGGGGATGCACGCAGGCGGAACACCCCCCGTACGTACCAACGACGAGGACCCCGAGGGGCAACGGCGCGACGAAGATCCTTGTGTGACGGAACTGTTGCCGTTCCATCGGAAGTCCCCCACAGCGACGGCATAGTCTGTGGAGCCGTTCATCGATCCCCGTTGAACGGCCAAAACGGTCCCGTCCGTGCCAGTCCGGGACGGCAGATCCGTACGAAGCTGCATATGGCAGCCCAGCATTCTCTTTACGTCCAGGGGGAGTTACACCATGCGATCCATACGTCCGCTCTTCGCCGCCCGTCGAGGGAGGAGCACGCGCCGCGGGCCCTCCCCCGTGCTGGCGGCGGTCGGTCTGGCCACCGCACTGGCTCTGACGGCCACCGCCTGTGACTCGGGCGATGACACGAACGCGGGCGGCGACGCGTCCGCCCCCGCGGCCACCGGCGGCGACGACAAGATCCAGATCCCGGATGACATCCAGGACAGGCTCAAGGAGCACGGGATCGACCTGGACCAGTGGAAGGGCGGCGCCTGGAAGAACTGGGACAAGGACGACTGGTTGCGCGAGGCCGGCGACTTCGTCAACCCGATCATCGAGGACCTGTGGGACCCGGACCGCATGCGCGAGGCCGAGGACCCGGACCAGGGCAAGGGCGTCGACGACAACGATCTGTCGGGTGACCAGGGCGTCACCGACCCGGAGCCGGCGCCCGTGGAGGCGCAGCCCGTTCAGGCGGCGTACCACGACAACGCCCCCGAGGCGGGCAAGGTGTTCTTCGACTCCCCGGAGGGCACGATGGTCTGCTCGGCAACTGTCGTCGAGGACCCGGCCCACCCGGGCAAGTCCAACCTAGTATGGACCGCGGGCCACTGCGTGCACGCAGGCAAGTCCGGCGGCTGGTACCGCAACATCGCCTTCGTGCCCTCGTACAACAACGACGCCAAGTCGGCGGCGGAACTCACGAACGCCACCAAGGAGGAGGTCGCTCCGTACGGCGTCTGGTGGGGTGACTGGGCGCAGACCTCGGACCAGTGGATCGAGCAGGGCGGCGCGACGGGCGGCCAGGGTGCCTCGTACGACTTCGCCGTCATTCATGTGACGCCGGAGGAGGGCAGGGGCGGCAAGTCTCTGGAGGAGACGGTCGGTTCGGCCCTTCCCGTGGGCTTCGACGCTCCCGCCGTGTCCGAGGTCGGCGGCATCACGGCGACGGGTTACCCGGCCGCGAAGCCGTTCGACGGCGAGACGATGCACCAGTGCAAGGATGAGCCGGGGCGGCTCTCACTCGCCAAGTCCGAACCGACGATGTACCGCATCGGCTGCACGATGACCGGCGGTTCGTCCGGCGGCGGCTGGGTGGCGACGGGCTCCGACGGCAAGCCCGCGCTGGTGTCCAACACCTCGATCGGCCCGGTGACCGCGGGCTGGCTGGCGGGCCCGCACCTGGGCGAGGAGGCCAAGGGGATCTACGACGCGGTGAGCGAGAAGTTCGCGACGCAGTGACCGCACGCTGACGCGTGAAGGCCCGCCCCCTATGAAAGGGGGCGGGCCTTCATCATGTAGCTCTCCGGTTTAGAGGCCCTTCGTGGTCAGACGGTGGCCGCCGGGACGTACGGTGCCAGTTCAGCCGCCAGTTCCTCGTGCACCCGTACCTTGAGCAGCGTGCCCTCCGGGGTGTGCTCCTCGGAGATCACCTCGCCGTCGGTGTAGGCCCGGGCGACGAGTCGGCCGTGGGTGTACGGCACGAGTGCCTCGATCTCGACCGAGGGGTGCGGGAGTTCGACGTCGATCAGCGCGAGCAGCTCGTCGATGCCCTGGCCCGTACGGGCCGAGACCGCGATGGAGCGCTTCTCGATCCGCAGCAGCCGCTGGAGCACCAGCGGATCGGCCGCGTCCGCCTTGTTGATCACCACGATCTCGGGCACGCCGGTCGCGCCTACGTCGCGGATGACCTCGCGTACGGCGGCCAGCTGCTCCTCCGGTGCCGGGTGGGCGCCGTCGACCACGTGCAGGATCAGGTCGGAGTCGCCGACCTCCTCCATCGTGGAGCGGAACGCCTCGACGAGGTGGTGCGGCAGGTGTCGTACGAACCCGACGGTGTCCGCGAGCGTGTAGAGCCGCCCGGTGGGCGTCTCGGCCCGGCGCACGGTCGGGTCGAGGGTCGCGAACAGCGCGTTCTCGACCAGGACGCCCGCGCCCGTCAGCCGGTTCAGCAGCGAGGACTTGCCCGCGTTGGTGTAGCCGGCGATGGCGACGGAGGGCACCTTCTTGCGACGGCGCTCGCGGCGCTGGATCTCGCGGCCGGTCTTCAGGGCCGCGATCTCCCGGCGCATCTTCGCCATCTTCTCGCGGATACGACGCCGGTCCGTCTCGATCTTGGTCTCACCGGGACCTCGGGTGGCGAGGCCGCCGCCCTTGCCGCCGCCCATCTGACGGGACAGCGACTGCCCCCAGCCTCGCAGCCTCGGCAGCATGTACTGCATCTGCGCGAGCGCGACCTGCGCCTTGCCCTCTCGGGACTTGGCGTGCTGGGCGAAGATGTCGAGGATCAGGGCGGTCCGGTCGATCACCTTGACCTTGACGACGTCTTCGAGGTGGATCAGCTGGCCCGGCGAGAGCTCACCGTCGCAGATGACGGTGTCCGCGCCGGTCTCGAGCACGATGTCACGCAGTTCGTTGGCCTTGCCGGAGCCGATGTACGTGGCCGGGTCCGCCTTGTCGCGGCGCTGGATCACGCCGTCGAGCACCAGAGCGCCGGCCGTCTCCGCGAGGGCGGCCAGCTCCGCGAGGGAGTTGTCCGCGTCGGCCGCCGTCCCCGAGGTCCACACCCCGACGAGTACCACTCGCTCAAGACGCAGCTGTCGGTACTCGACCTCGGTGACGTCTTCGAGTTCGGTGGACAGGCCCGCGACACGGCGCAGTGCCGCGCGGTCGGAGCGGTCGAACTGGTCGCCGTCCCACTCGCCGTCGATCGCATGGCTCCAGGCGACGTCCTCTTCCATCAGGGCATCGGCCCGAAGACGATCGGGGTGGTTCTGCACGAGGCTCTGCTTGTCCTGGGAAGGGGAAGAAGAGGAGGTCATTGGGTCCTTACGTCGATGGAGGTACCTGAGGGACGACGAGCTGCCGTCCGTTATTGGAGACAACGTCCGGGGTCGCCGGGAGATTCCCGGCCGTGGAGTCCGACCGGTGGATCATGCCGCAGACCCGGGATGCTGCGTCGTCGACCTGATGATGGTTGCACGGCACGCCTGTCTCGTCATCTGAGTTACCGGGTGCTCTTCATCTGCTTGGTCGAGGGCTGTCGCGCGTGCTTCGCGCCCTTCTCTGCGGGTGCGGCGCTGCGCCACTCCGGGTGCCCCGGCATGGGCGGTGTCTTCTTGCCGTACAGCCAGGCCGTGAAGAACGCGCTCAGATCGCGCCCCGCGACGGCCGAGGCGAGGTCCACGAAATCCGCGGTTGTCGCGGTGCCGTCACGGTGGATCCTCACCCAGCGCCGCTCCAGCCGCTCGAAGGCCGGGCGGCCGATCTCCTGGCGCAGCGCGTACAGGACCAGGGCGCTGCCGTCGTAGACGTTCGGCCTGAAGATGCTGATCTTCCGGCCGGGCTCGGGGGCCTTGGGTGCCGCCGGCGGGCCTCCGGCGGCCCGCCAGGTGTCGGACGCCCGGTATGCCTCGCGCATCCGTGTCTCAAGGGGCCTATCCGCAGTCTCCTCCGCGTACAGGGCCTCGTACCAGGTGGCGTGTCCTTCGCTCAGCCAGAGGTCGGACCAGGTGCGTGGGGTGACGCTGTTGCCGAACCACTGGTGCGCCAGCTCATGCGCCATGATCGACTCGACGTACCACTTCGGGTACTCAGGACGCGTGAAGAGCTCTCTCTCGAAGAGAGAGAGCGTTTGTGTCTCGAGTGCGAAGCCCGTCCGCGCCCCGGCGATCAGCAGCCCGTACGTCTCGAAGGGGTACCGCCCGACCTTGCCTTCCATCCAGGCGATCTGCTCGGGCGTCTCCTTGAGCCAGGGCTCCAGCTTCTCGCGGTCCTTGGAGGGCACCACGTCGCGTACGGGGAGATCGCCCGGTCCGCTCCTGTGCTGCACGGAGGAGCGTCCGATGGACACCTGGGTGAGCTCGGTGGCCATGGGGTGCTCGGTCCGGTACGCCCAGGTGGTGGTCCCCGCATGGCGGACCGCTTCCAGCGGCAGTCCGTTCGCCACGGCCGTGTATGCGTCGGGCGCGGTGACACGGATGGTGAAGATCGCCTTGTCGGAGGGATGATCGTTGCCCGGGAAGATCCGGTGCGCGGCGTCGATCTGGTTCGCCATGGCGAGCCCGTCCTCCGTCCGCACCCAGCCGCTCTCCACGTCCTCCCCGGGCGTCGGATCACTGTCGTGGCCCACCGTGATCCGCATCCGGCTGCCGGGCGCCAGCCGCTCCGCGGGCGTGACCACCAAGTCCTCCCCCGCGCTGCGGAACTCCGCGGGCACTCCGTTGACCTCGACGGATCGCACTGTTCCGTGCGAGTAGTCAAGATTGACCTTCTCCAACCAGTCCATCGCCCGGGCGTCGATCGTTGTGACGGCCGGCAGCGGCTCGCTGTTGTTCCCGGAATAGGTGAAGGCGAGGTCGTACGCCATGACGTCGTACCCGGGGTTGCCGAGGTGTGGGAAAAGGCGGTCGCCGATGCCGAGCGGTTCCGCCGGCGTGGGGCCGCTCGCGGCGATCAGGCAGAGGGAGGAGGCGGCGAGCAGCGCCCTACGGAGTGATCTGGCGGCATTCGGGAGCAGAGCCCGGGTCCTGGAGGTGAGCGGCATGAACCACGGCTATCAGCACCCGTCCGGCGTGCGGTGACGACTCGCGCCGCGCACACTCGAACGGGTGGCCGATAGCCTGCCGATGGCTTGCTACGGAGTCATCGCCCGGTGCTGAGCCCGGCCCACGTCGTACACACCCGGCACGTTGCGCATCGCCCGCATCAGCGCGGGCAGGTGTGCGGCGTCCGGGAGTTGGAGCGTGTACGTGTGGCGTACACGCTGCTGGCTGGGGGGTTCGACGGTCGCCGAGACGATGGCAACACCCTCCAGGGCGATGGCTTCGGTCAGGTCGGCGAGCAGATGCGGCCGTCCGAAGGACTCGGCGACCAGCGTGACACGGCACTCCGTGGTGTCACCCCAGCGCACGTCGACCTCCCTGCGCCCCGCGTCTTTCATACGCGCCACCACAGCGCACTCGACACGATGAACTGTCACCACTCCCCCGCGTACAGCGAAGCCGGTGACCTCGTCGGGCGGTACAGGCGTACAGCAGCCCGCGAGGCGTACGGTCGCACCGGGCTCGTCGACTACGGCGTTCGCGTCGGATGGCGGCGCGGCAGAGCCGTCGGCAGTCGGTCTGAGGGGCGCGGCGGAGATCTCCGCCTCCGGGGTGTCGCCGGGCGAGGGGTGCGTGGCGAGCCAGCGCTGGATGGCGATGCGCGCGGCGGGCGTACGCGCGTGCTCCAGCCACTCCCTGGAGGGCTCTGAGGACGCGTCCTGACCCATGAGCAGTTGCACGGTGTCGCCGTCCCGCAGGACCGTACTGAGCGTCGCCAGGCGGCCGTTGACCCGCGCGCCCATGCAGGCGTGCGCGTCCTCGCCGTACTGCGCGTACGCGGCGTCCACGCAGCTCGCGCCCGCGGGCAGCCCGATCGTGCCGCCGTCGGGGCGTAACACGGTGATCTCCCGGTCCTGGGCGAGGTCTTCGCGAAGCGTGGACCAGAACGTGTCGGGATCCGGCGCGGCCTCCTGCCAGTCGAGAAGGCGCGAGAGCCAGCCGGGGCGGGTGGGGTCCACGCGCTCGCCGTCACTGTCCAGTTGCTCCTCCGAAGGAGGAGCATAGGGATTGCCGAGCGCGATGACTCCGGCCTCGGCGACCTTGTGCATCTGGTGCGTACGGATGAGGACTTCGGCGACCTGGCCGGCCGTGGGGGTGCCCTCGGACGAGTCTGTTCGAGCCTGGGGGACGGAGACGGCCGTGTGCAGTGACTGGTACAGGTTGAACTTGGGGACGGCGATGAAGTCCTTGAATTCCGAGACCACCGGCGTGAGACAGGTGTGCAGTTCACCGAGGACTCCGTAGCAGTCGGCGTCCTCGTTCACGAGCACCAGGAGGCGTCCGAAGTCGACGCCGCGCAGCCGGCCGCGCTTGCGGGAGGTGCGGTGCAGTGAGACCAAGTGCCGTGGCCGGATGAGCACTTCGGCCTGCAGTCCGGCCTCGCGCAGGATCGTGCGCACCTTTTCCGCGATCTCCGCGAGGGGATCGTCGGCGCGCGCCGCGTTCTCGACGATGAGCTCCCTGGTGCGCTTGTACTCCTCGGGATGCAGGATCGCGAAGACGAGGTCCTCGAGTTCGGTCTTGAGTGCCTGGACGCCGAGCCGTTCGGCGAGCGGGATCAGCACGTCCCTGGTGACCTTGGCGATGCGCGCCTGCTTCTCGGGGCGCATGACGCCCAGGGTGCGCATGTTGTGCAGCCGGTCGGCGAGTTTGATCGACATCACGCGTACGTCGTTACCGGTGGCGACGAGCATCTTGCGGAACGTCTCCGGCTCGGCGGCAGCTCCGTAGTCGACCTTCTCCAACTTCGTGACGCCGTCGACGAGAAAGCGGACCTCCTCGCCGAACTCCTCCCTCACCTGATCGAGCGTCACCTCCGTGTCCTCGACGGTGTCGTGGAGCAGAGAGGCCGTCAATGTCGTGGTCTCCGCGCCGAGTTCGGCGAGGATCAAGGTCACGGCGAGCGGGTGTGTGATGTAGGGCTCGCCACTCTTGCGCATCTGGCCGCGGTGCGAGGACTCGGCGAGGACGTACGCCCGGCGCAGTGGCTCCAGGACGGCGTCGGGGTGGTGGGCGCGATGTGCCTCGACCACATGGCTGATCGCGTCGGGTAGCCGGCCGCGGCCCGCAGACCCCAGGAGTGCTGCCCGGCCGAGGCGGCGCAGATCGATGCGTGGGCGGCTCCTCCTGCGATGCGCTTCGGGCGCGATCGGGCCGGGCGTCGCGGGGTTCGTGGCCTCCGCACTCATGGGCACCTCCGGCTGCGTTGACCGACGGACGGGGCACCCCATGGCGTACACGGCTCTGGGGATGGTGTCGTTCCCCCGTCCGGGCCGGTGCTTGATGCTATCGAGCCCAGCACGCTCGGCTGACCGCCTCACGCCGAGCGTGAAACGGATCACCCATTCGAGCGATGGTTCAGGGGTTTACGGTTTCGAGCCACTCGGCGTCGATCTCGCCCTCGGCGACGATCACCGCGGGTCCGGTCATCTCGATCTCGCCGTCGGGCCGCTCGCTGATCACCAGGCGTCCGCCGGGCACATCGACGGTGTACGTGGCCGGAGTGCCGGTGACGCCGGGATCGGCGCCGTCCCGTCTCGCCGCCGCCACAGCGACGGCACACGCGCCCGTGCCGCACGAGCGGGTCTCGCCGGCGCCGCGCTCATGCACGCGCAGGGCGACGTGCTGGGGGCCGCGGTCGACGACGAACTCGACGTTCACCCCGTCCGGGTACGCGGACGCCGGGCTGAACGGCGGGGGTGCGAACAGGTTGCCTGCATGGTCGAGGTCGTCGACGAAGGCGACCGCGTGAGGATTGCCCATGTTCACGTTGCGCGCGGGCCAGCTGCGCTCACCCACGCTCACGGTTACATCTCCTTCGGGGAGGAGCGCCTTGCCCATGCCGACGGTGATGTCGCCCTCCTTGGCGATGTGCGCCCTCTTCACCCCCCCGCGCGTGGCGACCGCGATGTCTCCTTCGGTCACATGTCCGGCGCGCTGGAGGTAGCGCGCGAAGACCCGCACTCCGTTGCCGCACATCTCCGCGATCGAACCGTCGCCGTTGCGGTAGTCCATGAACCACTCCGCCTCGGCGGCCATCTTCCTGGCCTCGGGGTGCGCAGCGGACCGCACAACATGCAGCAGACCGTCCCCGCCGATGCCCGCGCGGCGGTCGCAGAGGGCGGCGACGGCGGCCGGGGGCAGGTCGATGGCGTTCTCGGGGTCGGGGACGATCACGAAGTCGTTCTCGGTCCCGTGTCCCTTGAGGAAGGCGATCCGCGTGCTCATTCCTCGATCGTACGGGGTGGGTACGACACCGCGGCCCGGGCCAGGGGGCTTCGGATGGGTCTCCGCGACGCCGCGGAGGTCCATCAGGAGCCCCCCGGCCTCAGCGCAGGCGGGCCACTCGCCACACGGCGAGGACGACGACCAGCGCGACGATCACGGCGTACGCGATCACGACCCGCCAGTCCGGGCGACGGCCGGAGCCGCGCTGCGGCAGGCCGGGCCAGGTGTAGCCGACGCGGCGGGCGGCCATCATGCCCCAGCCCGCGGCGCAGGAGGAGATCAGCAGGCCGAGCATGGCGATCATGGCACCGCTGTCGCCGAAGTCGAACGCCAGCGGGAAGGCGAACATCAGGGAGCCCAGCGCGGCCAGGCCCACGATGGGCGCGAGCTGCCAGATCCGCAGCCGGCGCTGCGGACGCAGCTCGACCTCGACCTCGGGCTCCGCGAACATCTCGTCGGGCCCGGGTCCGTCGGCGGTCACGCCGCCCGGGGTTTCGTCGGGCCCGTCGGGGCTCAATCGGTCCCCGTCCGAATCCTGCTGATCCCTTACGGTGTCGTGCTCCGTGCCTTGTGCGGTGTCGCGAGGGCCGGCCTCCATCGCCACGCGCCCTCCCAACTCGGACTCCACTTGGTCGATCGAAGCTCGATGATGGCACGGTGTCCGAGGCCGGGATGGCGGGCGGAGCGTCCCGATGCCATGACGTGATCAGGCTGTAACCGGTCGTTCGACCAATGTCAGGGCGTGCCGCGGAAGTTCCGTGAGATCCGCCGCGGCCCCACTGAGCCAATGCACCCGTGGGTCGCGCCTGAACCAGGAATCCTGACGGCGCGCGAAGCGCTTGGTGGCGCGTACGGTCTCGGCCCGCGCCTCGTCGTCGGTGCACTCGCCGGAGAGCGCCGCCAGAACCTGCTGGTAGCCGAGCGCCCGCGATGCCGTACGCCCCTCGCGCAGGCCTCGCGCCTCCAGCGCGCGCACCTCGTCGACGAGCCCTTCGTCCCACATCCGGTCCACCCGGCGGGTGATGCGCTCGTCGAGTTCGGGACGCGCCACGTCGACGCCGATCTGCACGGTGTCGTAGATGGAGTCGTGGCCGGGCAGGTTGGCGGTGAAGGGCTTGCCGGTGATCTCGATGACTTCGAGGGCGCGGACGATCCGGCGTCCGTTGCTGGGCAGAATCGCATGGGCCGCCTCGGGATCGGCGGCCGCCAGCCGGGCGTGCAGGGCACCCGAGCCGCGCAGAGTGAGCTCCTCCTCCAGGCGGGCCCGCACTTCGGGGTCGGTGCCGGGAAACTCCAGGTTGTCGACGGCCCCCCGGACATACAGGCCGGAGCCGCCCACGAGGATCGGCCAGCGCCCCTCGGCGAGGAGGGCGTCGATACGGGCGCGGGCGAGCCGCTGGTACTCGGCCACGCTCGCGGTCACCGTCACGTCCCAGATGTCCAGGAGGTGGTGCGGGATGCCTCGACGCTCCTCGGGCGTCAGCTTGGCGGTGCCGATGTCCATCCCTCGGTAGAGCTGCATGGAGTCGGCGTTGACGATCTCGCCGCCGAGTTGCTGGGCAAGCTGGACTCCCAGATCGGACTTTCCCGCCGCGGTGGGACCGACGACGGCGATGACCCGCGGGGCGGGGGCTGCACTACTCACCGCAACAGTCTCGCAAACCTCTGGGCGTCTCCTCGAACGAGTTACGTGACGCCACGGGTCCGGGGTCGTTGCCTGTTGCGAGGTTCCAGCCGCCGGTTTTGAGGACCGGCGGACCGGGCGACGCAATGGGACGCACCGGGCGGCACGGAATTTCGCCCACACGAGTAGGGTATGGAGTTGATATGGGCGTTTTTGCACGGCTTCTTCGGAAAGATAAGCCTAAGTCCAAGAGGCCGGAGGAGGCGTCAACCACTGAGCCGCAGGCCGACACCCTGACGGCCCACCCCGAGGCGAAGGCTGACACGGAAGAAGCGGCCGAGGAAGCTGAGCAGTCGGCCGATACCGAGGTCGGGTCCGTGGAGAAGTCCGCCGATACCGAGAACGGGGCTGCGGAGAAGTCGGCGGAGTCCCAGGACTCCGAGGCATCGGACGGCGTGGAGATCCCCAAGCAGCAGTCCGCCGAGGAGGCGGCCGACAACGAGGCCGACGAGGGCGCCCGCCAGTAACTGTCCCGCGCGGGACGGTGAATCATGGGTCTCCTGGAAAGTCTGAAGACCAAGCTCACGCCCGCCAAGGGAAAGGTCTCGCACCTCGCGCAGCAGCATGGGGGCAAGATCGGGCAGGGTCTCGACAAGGCCGCGAAGCTGGCAGACAAGAAGACAAAGGGCAAGTACAGCGACAAGATCCAGGCGGGCACGAGCAAGGCGAAGGGTGCCCTGGACCGGCTCGCGCACAAGGAGAGTGACCGGACGGACGGCGGCGTGACGCCTCCTCCACCCGCACCACCACCGCCCTCGGCATCCTGAAAGACAGCACATCGGCGGACGGCCAGGGAGCCCTTGGGGGTTCCGGGCCGTCCGTCGTGTTGTCGGCTTGTTGGCAGACGCCCAGCAAGCGACACAGACTCAGCGCCGCCGCCCCAGGGCTCAGTGTCCGCTTGTGACTCAGTGCCGGGCTCAGCTCCACCCCAGTGGCCCTCCGCCTACACCAGGCCGAGCCGCGCCCACTACGGCCGCGCCCGTCACCTCGCGCCTACGACCAGGCCGCCACCAAGTACCCCACGCCGTAAGGCGCGTCCTCGTACAGCAGGGCGCCGCTGAGCCCCGCGCCCTCGGCCGCTCCCGCGAGCACCTGCCAGGGCGCCCGGCCGGAGGCCATCAACTCCCGCGCCAGCGCGGCGTCCAGCGCCTCGAGCGCCGCCACGTCCGCCGCCGCCAGCGCACGCGCGACCTCCGCGTCGAACTCCGCCGCCCGCTCGTCCAGATACCCCGGTGCCTTGAGCGACCGGCACGCGCTGGCGTCGCCCATCACCAGCAGTGCCACCCTCTCGGCCCGCGCGACGATTTCCTTCCCGATCTGGATACACCGCTCGGCCGCGAAAGGTTCCCCCACACCGAGACCTTCCACAGGAGCGTGGGACCAGTCCGTTCGCTGCAGCAGCCAGGCGGCGACGGCGAGCGAGGCGGGAAGCTCACGCTCCGGCGCGGCCCAATCCGGCTTTCCTCCGCCCGGACCAACACCCTGAACAGCGCCCAGACGCACCTCGAGGGCCACGCCGAACCCGCCCAACGAACCTCGCGTGCCCTCCTGATACGGCCCTTGCCGACTCTGCTCGGCGGGGCCGACGACCACGAGCCGGTCGGGGCGGGCGGCGGCCAATACGCCGAGGGCCTCCGCACATGCCGCGCGCGCGATGTCCAACTCGGGCGCCGCGCCCGCGGCGACCTCGGGTACGAGCAGCGGCGGACAGGGGCAGACAGCGGCGGCGACCAGCATGATCGCCAGCCTACTGCCGCGGTTCCGAGTCGGAGTTCCAGACCAGCTCGGCGGCCCGGAGCACCATCTCGTGCGTGAACACAGCGCCTTGGACATACACGTAGTAGGCGTCACCGCCGAGGTAGCGGTAGATACGCCTGTGCCGCTCGCGCCGTCCCGACTTGTACGAGCGGGCGGTCTCGGCGAGCCTGCGCCCGGCGTCCTCGCGCGAGCCGTCGAACTCGGCGATCGTCTCCATCCCCGGCACCGAATCCCCCTTCGGTACTCCACCATGATCATCCAGCGCGCCATGCCCCCCTTCGCGCGTGCGGGTCAGTGTGCGGAGCAGCCCCCCGCTGGGGCCGGCAGCGGCGCGGGTACGCCTACGGCCGGCAGTCCGAGCATCACGCCCGCGGGCTTCGCGGTCTCGGTCGTGTTGCGCTTCTCCCAGGCGTCCCCCGCACGCGTGCGGCGCACATCGAGGACGGCGCCCTCGGCAAGCAGGTGGTGCGGGGCGGCGTAAGTGATCTCCACGGTGACCACGTCACCGGGGCGGACCTCGGTGTCGGGCTTGGTGAAGTGCACCAGGCGGTTGTCGGGAGCGCGGCCGGAGAGGCGGTGCGTGGCGCCGTCCTTGCGGCCCTCGCCCTCGGCGACCATCAGCTCCAGGGTGCGACCGACCTGCTTCTTGTTCTCCTCCCAGGAGATCTCCTCCTGGAGGGCGACAAGACGCTCGTACCGCGCCTGCACAACCTTCTTGGGGATCTGGTTCTCCATGGTGGCCGCCGGGGTTCCGGGACGCTTGGAGTACTGGAACGTAAACGCTTGCGCGAAGCGGGCCTCACGGACCACGTGCAGAGTCTGCTCGAAGTCCTCCTCGGTCTCTCCGGGGAAGCCCACGATGATGTCGGTGGTGATCGCGGCGTGCGGGATCGCGGCCCGGACCTTCTCGATGATCCCGAGATACCTGTCCTGTCGGTACGAGCGGCGCATCGCCTTCAGGACGGGGTCGGAGCCGGACTGAAGCGGCATGTGGAGCTGCGGCATCACATTCGGCGTCTCGGCCATCGCGGCGATCACGTCGTCCGTGAAGTCGCGCGGATGCGGCGAGGTGAAGCGGACGCGCTCCAGGCCCTCGATCTTCCCGCAGGCCCGCAGCAGCTTGCTGAAGGCTTCACGGTCGCCGATGTCGGAGCCGTAAGCGTTTACGTTCTGACCGAGCAGCGTGATCTCACTGACGCCCTCGCCGACCAGGGCCTCGATCTCGGCGAGGATGTCGCCGGTCCTGCGGTCCTTCTCCTTGCCGCGCAGCGCCGGGACGATGCAGAAGGTGCAGGTGTTGTTGCATCCGACGGAGATGGAGACCCACGCGGCGTACGCGCTCTCGCGGCGGGTCGGCAGCGTCGACGGGAACGCCTCGAGCGACTCCGCGATCTCGACCTGCGCCTCTTCCTGCACGCGGGCGCGCTCCAGGAGGACAGGCAGCTTGCCGATGTTGTGCGTACCGAAGACGACGTCTACCCAGGGCGCCTTCTTCACGATGGTGTCGCGGTCCTTCTGCGCGAGACAGCCGCCGACGGCGATCTGCATCCCTGGCCGCTTCGACTTCATCGGCGCGAGGCGGCCGAGATTGCCGTACAGGCGGTTGTCGGCGTTCTCCCGCACAGCGCACGTGTTGAAGACGACGACATCCGCGTCACCGTCCGCCCCCTCGGGCGCACGTACGTAGCCGGCGTCCTCCAGCAGCCCGGAGAGCCGCTCGGAGTCGTGGACGTTCATCTGGCACCCGTAGGTGCGCACCTCGTAAGTCTTCGCGCTCATCTCGTACACCAGAGTACGGGGTCCCCAGGCGCGCGTTGGCCGGGTATTCCGGGCCGTACGGTCCCCACGCGCGCGTAGCGGGTGCCTTGCTCGTCCGGCCCTGGTCATCCCCGTCGGTGAGCTGGCAGGATCGCGCGCATGTTCCAGGAACTCTCCCGTATCGGCAGACGTCGGGCCCTGCAGGTGTCGGCCGCCGCCTTCGTGGCCTTCGGGCTGCTGTTGTGGTGGCTGCTGCCCCTGGGCGAGAGTTCGCCGGGCGGCACGGTGGTCTTCAGCACGGGGACGCGTACCGGGGTCTACGAGCTGTACGGGAAGCTGCTGCGAAAAGAGCTCGCGAAGGACATGCCGGGCCTGGACGTGCAGCTGCGGAACAGCGAGGGGTCGAAGGAGAACCTGGAGTGGGTGGCTACCGGGAAGGTCGACTACACGATCGCGCAGGCCGACGCGGTGGAGCAGTACAAGCTTGACGGCGAGCCGGGCGCAGACCTGCTGCGCGGCTGCGCGCGGCTGTACGACGACTACGTGCACGTCGTCGTCCCGCGCGCCTCCTCCGTGGACTCCATCGCGGAGCTGCGGGGCAAGAAAGTGGCCGTCGGACCGGCCGGTTCCGGCGTGCGGCTGATCGCGGAGCATGTGCTCAAGGCGGCCGGCCTCGACCCGAAGAAGGACATCGAGCCACTGCCCGACGGCATACGAACGATGCCGGAGCTGCTCCGGGAGGGCAAGATCGATGCCTTCTTCTGGTCCGGGGGGCTCCCGACGTCTGCCGTGGCCGACCTCGCGACCAGCCTCGACATCAGGCTGGTCGAGATTGGTGAAGAACTCGTCGAGAAGCTGCACCAGCAGCGCGGGGCGTCCGGCTACTACCGGGCCGCCGTCATGCCCGCAGACGCCTATCCCAAGGCCCAGGACTCCCCAGTGCAGACGATTGCGGTGACCAACCTGCTCGTGACGCGCGTCGGCACCGATGCCGAGCTGACAGAGCGGCTGACCCAGACGGTGATCGACAGCCGCGACCGCATCGGTGGCCAGGTGCACGCGGCACAGCGGGTGGACCTCCGCACGGCGATCTACACCGACCCGCTGGATCTGCACGAGGGCGCGCGGCGCTACTACCGCTCGGTCAAGCCGTAGCAGACACCAGGCAGGCACTGAAGGGACCCGTACAAACGGCAGTGGTGAGGGGCAGCCCGGAAGGGACTGACGAAGCTCTCCGCAAGCCGTGGAGGCCCGCTCAAGCCGCAGGCCCCGAGCGCGGCACGGTCACCGTCACCCTCAGACCGTGCGGCTCGTGGCGGTCGTACGCGATCGAGCCGCCGCCCGCCGCGAGCAACGTCCGGGAGATGGACAGCCCGAGACCCGACCCCTTGATGTTCTGGTGGCCGGCGCTGCGCCAGAAGCGGTCGCCGATGCGGGCGAGTTCCTCGTCGCTGAGGCCCGGTCCGCGGTCGGTGACGACGATGGTCGAGACCTTGCCGTCGGAGGCTACCTCGACCTCGACGCACTCACCCTCGGGTGTGAACTTCAACGCGTTGTCGATCACCGCGTCCAGGGCGCTGGAGAGGGCGATCGGGTCGGCCCAGGCGGTCGTGGCGGGGCAGGCCCCGACGAGCCGTACGCCCTTGTCGTCGGCCACCGGCGACCAGGACGCCACGCGCTCGGCGGTCAGCTCGCCGATGTCGGTCAGCCGCAGGTCCGCCTCGGTGTGCTCAGCGAGGGCGAGGTCGAGGAGATCGTCCAGGACCTGGGCGAGGCGCTTGCCCTCGGTGCGGACAGAGGCGATCTCCTCGTTGCCCTCGGGGAGTTCCAGGGCGAGCAGTTCGATGCGCAGCAGCAGAGCGGACAGGGGGTTGCGTAGCTGGTGCGAGGCGTCGGCGACGAAGGCGCGCTGCTGTTCCAGTACGTCCTCGACGTTGTCGGCCATCTCGTTGAACGACCGGGCCAGGCGCCTGAGTTCCGGCGGACCTCCGGCGGCCGCGACCCGGGACTTCAGGCGCCCGGTCGCGATGTCGTGGGTGGTGGCGTCGAGGACGCGTACGGGCCTCAGCACCCAGCCGGTCAGGCGCAGCGCGGCGCCGAGCGCGAGGAGCATCGCGGCGGCCTCGCCCGCACCGATGATCAGCCAGCCGTACAGGATTCTTGAGCGCATCTGCCCGGTGGGCGAGTCGGTGACCACGACCGCCACGACGTCGCCGTCCCGGATGACAGGAGACGCGACGACGAGACGGTTGCGTTGCCACGGCCAGACCTGCGCGGGCTCGTGGCTGCGGCGGCTCGCGAGCGCCTCGTTGAACGAGTCGAGGACCTCACCTTCCTCCGGGTCGAGGACCTCACCCTCCTTCGGGAGGTTCCAGTTCGTTGGTGCGTGGGCCATCGGTCCTCGGCCGCGATAGAAGACGCCGGCCTTGATGCCGTACACCTTGTGGTATTTGACGAGTTCCTTCTGCAGGGTCTTACCGCGCTCGCCCGGGGGGGTGACCGGTGAGCCGCTCGGGCTATCGATGTCGACGAACTGTGCGAGCGACGCGAAGTGTGCCGTGTCGTCGATCCTGTCGACGACCACCCTCTGCTGCTGGGCCGCCGCCAGGCTCACGGCGAGTGGGATACCGAGGGCGAGCAGGACGGCCGCCATCAGGATGATGAGCAGCGGAAGGAGACGTGAGCGCACCTGAACCTGCTACGCCGCGGGCGCGACGAGCCGATAGCCGACGCCGCGCACGGTCTCGATCAGGGCGGGCATGCGCAGCTTGGAGCGCAGGGAGGCGACATGCACCTCCAGGGTGCGCCCGGTCCCTTCCCAGCTGGTGCGCCACACCTCGCTGATGATCTGCTCCCGCCGGAAGACCACTCCAGGGCGCTGGGCGAGCAGCGCGAGAAGGTCGAACTCCTTGCGGGTCAGTTGGACAACTGACCCGTCCACGCTGACCTGGCGGGTGGGCAGTTCGATACGTACGGGACCCAGGTGCAGTGAGGTCTCTATAGGGACAGTCGTTTCGTCGGGAACGGTGCGCCGGCTCACGGCGTGGATACGAGCGAGCAGTTCACCGGTGTCATAGGGCTTCACTACGTAGTCGTCGGCGCCTAGGTTGAGTCCGTGGATCCGAGAACGTACGTCGGAGCGCGCGGTCACCATGATGACCGGGATACTGGTGCGCTTACGGATCTTGCCGCACACCTCGTAGCCGTCCTGGTCGGGCAACCCCAGGTCAAGCAGGACCACTCCGAAACCCGCACCCTCCGGGACGAGCGCCTGGAGCGCCTCCTCCCCGCTGCGGGCGTGCGTGACGTCGAAGCCATGGCGCGCGAGGACCGCGGACAGAGCGGCGGCGACATGGTTGTCGTCCTCGACGAGGAGCAGTCGCATTCCGGCCCCCTTCGGTTCATCGGCCATACAGTCTCGGCGCGTAGAGATGGGCACGCGCGCGTGCACCAAGGCAGTCACGCCGATGCGCAAGTACGGCGTCAAGGGGGTTCGGGTCGCGGCGGGTTTCCGTTACCCAGCCGGTACGGACCGGAGGCGACCGTTCACGAAGAGTGTCCGGTTGCTACCAGATCGTTATGCTCAATTTCCCCTCAGATGTAATGACGCTGGTCGTACGGCGTTACTACTGTCCTCCGCAACCGAGGAGGACGGAGCAAGAGGCCGATGACCGAAGTATCGGTGACCAAGGACGCCGTACCCACGGCCGACGATCTGGTCGTGCTGAAGAACGTCAACAAGCACTTCGGCGCGTTGCACGTGCTCCAGGACATCGACCTGACCATCGCTCGTGGTGAGGTCGTCGTGGTCATCGGACCCTCCGGGTCCGGAAAGTCCACCCTGTGCCGCGCCATCAACCGCCTGGAAACCATCGAGTCGGGAACCATCTCGATCGACGGAAAGCCGCTGCCCGAGGAGGGCAAGGAACTCGCCCGGCTGCGTGCCGACGTCGGCATGGTCTTCCAGTCGTTCAACCTGTTCGCGCACAAGACGGTGCTCGAGAACGTGACGCTGGGCCAGCTCAAGGTCCGCAAGGCGGACAAGAAGGCCGCGGAGGAGAAGGCACGAGCACTGCTCGACCGGGTCGGTGTCACCGCCCAGGCCGACAAGTACCCCGCACAGCTCTCCGGCGGCCAGCAGCAGCGTGTCGCGATCGCGCGGGCGCTGGCCATGGACCCCAAGGTCATGCTCTTCGACGAGCCGACCTCGGCCCTCGACCCGGAGATGATCAACGAGGTCCTGGAGGTCATGCAACAGCTCGCACGCGACGGCATGACCATGATCGTCGTCACGCACGAGATGGGCTTCGCTCGTTCGGCTGCCAACCGTGTCGTCTTCATGGCGGACGGCCGAATCGTCGAGGAGGCTGTGCCGGACCAGTTCTTCAGCAACCCGCGCAGTGACCGTGCCAAGGACTTCCTGTCGAAGATCCTTCACCACTGACGACCTGCGCCACTCGCAACGACGGCATTCTCCTCACCACTCAAAGGATGTTCACCATGAAGCTTCGCAAGGTCACCGCCGCGGCGGCCACTGCGCTCGTCCTCTCCCTTACCGCGACGGCCTGTGGTGGAGACGGCGACAGCGACAGTGCCGACACCGGGTCGGGCTCCGGGGGCGGCGACAAGATCAAGATCGGCATCAAGTACGACCAGCCCGGTCTGGGCCTGAAGGAGCCCGACGGTTCCTTCTCCGGCTTCGACGTGGACGTGGCGACGTACGTGGCCAAGGAACTCGGCTACGACGCCAAGCAGATCGAGTTCGTCGAGACCAAGAGTGCTGACCGTGAGAACGCGCTCGCCCGTGACGACGTCCAGTTCATTGCGGCCACGTACTCCATCACGCCGGAGCGTCAGGAGAAGGTCGACTTCGCCGGCCCGTACCTGCTGGCCCACCAGGACCTGCTGGTCAAGGCGGACTCCGACATCACCGAGGCCACGGACCTCAACGGCAAGAACCTGTGTTCCGTGACCGGCTCGACCTCGGCACAGAACGTCAAGAACGACTTCGCTCCGAAGGCCAACCTCAAGCAGGTCGGCGGCTACTCCGAGTGCATCGCCGGCCTGCAGAGTGGCGCCGTGGACGCGGTCACCACGGACGACTCGATCCTCGCCGGCTTCGCCGCGCAGGAGCAGTACAAGGGTCAGTTCAAGCTCGCCGGCCTCAAGCTGAGCAACGAGAACTACGGCATCGGCGTGAAGAAGGGCGACACCGAGACCGTGAACAAGATCAACGCCGCCCTGGAGAAGATGGTCAGCGACAAGTCCTGGGACAAGGCGGTCACGGACAACTTCGGTCCGGCCAACTACAAGAACGAGCCCGCGCCGAAGATCGGCGACATCGTCAAGTAGCGCGAAGGTCCACTGGCGTGCCGTCGCCGACTGCGATCAAGGCGGCGGCACGCCGCGCTGTCCACGTAACGCCACACACCCGGAAGCGCGGGAAATCGTGTTCGACTTTCTTTCAGACTATGACGACCCGAGCCTGTTGGGCGCCTTCTGGACGACGGTACAGCTCACCGTCCTCTCCGGCGTCGGCTCCCTGGTCTGGGGCACCATCCTGGCCGCGATGCGGGTCAGCCCGGTGCCGCTCATGCGCGGGTTCGGCACGGCCTACGTCAACATCGTCCGGAACATCCCCCTGACCGTCATCATCGTCTTCACCTCGCTCGGCCTCGCCGATATCTTCCGTGTGACGATGGGTACGTCCGACTTCGACGTCCGGGCCTTCCGCCTGGCGATCCTCGGTCTCGTCGCCTACACCGCGGCCTTCGTCTGCGAGGCGATCCGCTCCGGCATCAACACGGTGCCGCTCGGACAGGCCGAGGCAGCCCGTGCCATCGGGCTGAACTTCACCCAGACCCTGCGGCTGATCGTCCTGCCGCAGGCGTTCCGTTCGGTGATCGGCCCGCTGGCCAACGTGCTGATCGCCCTGACCAAGAACACGACCGTGGCGGCCGCGATCGGCGTGGCCGAGGCCGCCCTCCTGATGAAGGAAATGATCGAGAACGAGGCCCAGACGCTGCTCATCGGCGCCGTCTTCGCATTCGGGTTCGTGGTACTGACCCTCCCGACCGGCCTCTTCTTCGGCTGGCTGAGCAAGCGACTGGCGGTGAAGCGATGAGCTCGGTTCTCTACGACACTCCGGGCCCCCGCGCCAAGCGGCGCAATGTACTCCTCTCGGTGGTCTTCTTCATCCTGCTCGCTCTGTTCCTGTGGTGGATCTGGCAGACGATGGACGACAAGGGCCAGCTGACGTGGGCCCTGTGGAAACCGTTCACCGAGTCCCAGGCCTGGACGACATATCTGCTGCCAGGCCTCGGCGACACGCTGAAGGCCGCGTCACTGGCCATGCTGATCGCCCTTCCTCTGGGTGCGGTCTTCGGTATCTCGCGCCTCTCCGACCACCGGTCGGTACGGGGTTCGGCCGGCGTGGTGGTCGAGTTCTTCCGGGCAATCCCGGTCCTGCTGCTGATGCTGTTCGCCAACGAGTTCTACGACCGCTTCACGAACGTCAGCAGCGAACAGCGGCCTCTCTACGCGGTCGTCACCGGCCTGGTGCTCTACAACGCGTCCGTCCTCGCCGAGATCGTACGAGCCGGCATCCTGTCCCTGCCCAAAGGCCAGTCGGAGGCCGCGAAGGCGATCGGCCTGCGTAAGGGCCAGACGATGACCAACGTCCTGCTGCCGCAGGCCGTCACGGCCATGCTGCCGGCCATCGTCAGCCAGCTCGTGGTCATCGTGAAGGACACCGCGCTGGGCGGCGTGATGATCGGGTTCACCGAGCTGCTCAACACGCGCGGCACACTCGCTGCCAACTACGCCAACGTCGTTCAAAGCTTCGTCGTGGTGGCGGTCATCTACATCGTGCTCAACTTCATCCTCACCAGCTTCGCGAGCTGGCTGGAGAAGAGGCTGCGGCGCAGCAAGAAGAGCACAGGCGCGGTCCTCGGGGCCGACAACGTGGACGACATCAACGCCGGCGAGGTGGGGGGCACGGCGGCGACCGGAGCCGGCGGCGGAACCTGATGGGAAGTCAAGCAGCGTGACCCGTACGGAGGCAGTGGCATGATCGCCACTGCCTCCGTCACTTGACGCAAACACCGGCAATAGGTTGCATACGTTCTGTGATCGCGCACCCCGCTCCACCTGCAAGTCCCGATAAGACACTCAGGACACCGCTCCGGGCAGGGGGAGCCACGCCGTGGACCCGGTGATCATCGTCGGAGCGGGGCCTGTCGGGCTCACGCTGGCGCTGGCCCTGGCGCGTCAGGAGGTGCCTTCCGTCGTTCTTGACGAGGGCCCCGGCAAGGACGAGCAGCGGCTCGCACGAACCGTCGTACTGCGCGAGGACACCGCCGCGCTGATGGAGCGGCTCGCGGGACTCCCGATCGCCGAGGCGGGATTTCGTTGGGCCGGATGGCGGTCGATGCGGCGCAAGCAGGTGATGCAGCAGATCACGTTCGGCGATGACGAGCCCGCGCCGCTGCACATCGCTCAGCACGTGCTGACGGCCGCCCTGCGGGACGCGATCGCGGGCGAGCGCCTGATCAAGGTCGCCGTGGAGAACCGCCTCGACTCGATAGAGCAGGAGAAGGCGGGCGTGACGGCGCACACCCGCGGCCCCAAAGGCACATGGTGGCGCGGCAGTTACCTGATCGGTTGCGACGGTCCGCGCTCGACCGTGCGCAAACTTCAAGACATCCGCTTCGCGGGACGTACGGCGGTGGAGCGGCACGCCGTCGCGGCGCTGCGTACGGAACTTCCGTGGCCCGGGGAGGCGTTGTTGCATCGGATGCCGCCGTGGCGGACGTCCGGGCCTTCGGCCGGGGAGGTGACCGGGCGTCCCCTCGCCGACGGCGTGTGGCGGCTGGACTGGCTGCTGCCGCCGGGGAAGGACCTGGTCACCCCCGATCTGCTGGTGGCGCGCGTCCGGGAGACCCTCGCAGGCTGGAGCGGGGGTTCCACTCCTCCGTACGAACTGCTCGACACCGGAGTCCACATCGTCCACCACCGCCTGGCCCGCCGGTGGCGGGCCGGCCGGGTCTTCCTCGCCGGGGACGCCGCACATCTGCTGGGCGCGCTCGGCGCCCAGGGGCTCGACGAGGGCCTGCGGGACGCCGACAACCTCGCATGGAAGCTGGCTCTCGCCTGGCACCACGGGCCGCATGAGGCGCTGCTCGACAGCTACCAGGTGGAGCGGCGCGCCGTCGTCGCCGCCCGGCTGCGCGCGGCCGACCAGTCGCTGCCGCTGCTGCGCGCCGGCGGAGGCCTGCGTTCCGTCGTGCCCGGCTCGGCGCGCGGCCATGATGCGCTGCTTACAGACGGTCACCTGGGACGCGGGCCGCTGGGCGCGCCGGGGGCGTACGCCGATTCGCCGCTCACGCCTCCACGCGCCGAGTCGGCGGTCGAGGTCGCAACAGAGGTGGGTGCCCCGGTCGTCGATGTGCGGGTGACGGCGGAGGACGGTTCGTTCGTGCAACTGCGGGATCGGCTGGGTCGTGACGTGCTCCTCGTGCTGTTGATCGCGCCGGGTACGGGTGTGTGGGAGCGCAAGCACTGGATGACGGCCGGGATCATGCCTCGCCTTGCGGCCGCCGTGACCGCGCTGCCGCACCCCGCCGAACTGCTCGTCGCGGAGGCCTATCCGGGCGCCGCCGCACACACAGTGCTGCTGATCCGCCCCGACGGACACCTGGTCACGGCGCTGAGCGGGGTGCGCCCGGCAGATCTGTACGAGGCCGCCGAGGCGACGCTGGGCAGACCACGGGCCACGGCCGAGGCCACGGCGGGAACGAGCTGAGCCGCCCCCTGTCCACACGGTGCCACCGAGCCGGTTGTCCATACGGCGACCCCGAGTTGACCGGCCCGCACCGCCATGGTGTACTCCGGACCGTGACAGACACCTGTGTGCACCTGTGGCGGAAGGTCCATGTGGACCTCGTCCGCTATGCGGGCTGCGTGTGTCACTCGTCCTGCTGAATTCGCATCCCAATCAACCGCGCGCGCCACCCACTGTTCGGCCCGCGCCCCCGCGCGAACACTCATCAGGACGGTACCCGTGTCTGTGTCACCCTCTGTCTCCGCTCCCACTGACACCACGCCCACTCGCGCCACCCCCACGCAGGCCGACCTGCTCGACTTCGTCCGGCGAACGGCCGCCGACACCGAGCTGATCGCCTCACTCCCCCTCGACCCCGAGGGTCGTACCTGGGTACGTCTGGAAGGCCCCGGCGGCAGCGAGGCCTGGCTCATCGGATGGCCGCCCGGCACCGGCACCGGATGGCACGACCACGCCGAGTCGGTCGGGGCCTTCCTCACCGCGTCGGGCGAGCTCAAGGAGAACTCGCTCACGGCCCGGCTGCCCACCGACGGCTGGAAGACCCTGGAACTCACCGATGGAATCGACCAGGAACGACGACTGCCGGCCGGCAAGGGACGCGCCTTCGGCCGCAACCATGTGCACGAGGTACACAACGAGTCCACCGAGCAGCACGCGATCTCCGTCCACGCCTACTACCCGCCGCTGCCCCGGATCCGCCGCTACAGCCGTACCGGCCAGATCATGCGCCTCGAGCAGGTCGAACGACCGAAGGACTGGCAGTGAGCACCGAACGACCCGTGGGAATAGACGAGTTGCTCGAGCGCGTTCGCTCGGACCTCGACCGCGTAGAGCCTGCGGATGCCTACCATGCCGCGCAGGCCGGCGAGGCTCTACTGGTCGACATCCGCTATGCCGCTCTGCGCGACCGTGACGGCCTGATCCCCGGCGCCCTCGTCGTCGAGCGCAACGAACTGGAGTGGCGACTCGACCCACAGGGCAGCCATCGCGCCCCCGAGGCCACGAGTCACGATCTCCGGGTCGTGGTGGTCTGCAACGAGGGCTACGCGTCGAGCCTCGCTGCCACGTCACTGCGGCAGTTGGGGCTGCGCCGGGCTACGGATCTGGTGGGGGGCTTCCAAGCGTGGCGGGCGGCTGGACTTCCGGTGACTGCCTAACTTGCACCGCCTCCTGCTGCGGTCCGGCGAACACCTGATGCCCGCCCACCCATAGGCGGCAGGGACGGGCGACCAGCGCCTCCCACCCACCCATGGGCCACTTCGCCCACCAGTTCCGCACGGCCTTGAGCGTGACATCGAACATCGCCGCGGCATCGTCACAACCCCGTTGCTCCACCAGCACGGCCACCGCCAGCATCCGCAACGCCTCCTGCGCCGAATGACAGGTGCCGCGCATACCCATCAGATTACCCATACGGCCTTCAACGGCACAGAACCGAATGTTTCGGATCAAGTGACGGAGTATGCCATCTCGCTTGACACGGACATCTTTGATGTCAAATGGCAAAATATTGCACCGGAGGGGGCTGCGGAGGCCTGAGGATTAACCACTCTTTCAAATCACGCCGGAAAGCCTCATGGGAGCACGCCTGGGCGAGCAGCGTGAGCCGCCTCATCACCCCTCCTTTCTGCGGCAACCTCAGATTTTCCTCAATAATCAAGAATGCGATTGCCCAGACAGTCTTGACCATGACAAGCTTCTTATCGACCAAGCGGGGTTCTCAAGAACCACTCGCTTACCACGAAGGAGCAAAAATCATGCATCGCAAAACGGGGGCCGGCCTCACCGTCGGCTTGATGACCCTCGGCGTATTCGCGCTCACGGCGCCGAGCGCACAGGCCGCATCCAAGCACGCCCATGTTGAACTCGGGAATCGCTGCTACGCCGACGTGTATGTCACAAATGACAACACAGCAGGACGCATTAAGGGCTTCTTCGGCGTATTCTGCCGAAATGGAGGAGAACTGTGGGTCACGCCGGGCATCAGGCTCACCAAGGGCGGAAGCTTTGTTAAGCGGGGGAGCCCGGGCATCCGCTCCATCAACAAAAACAAGGGCGTAAACTTCAGCCTCTTCACAAACAACTCCTCAGGAAAACAGTGCTACAAGGCACACCTTCAGGTACAAATTATCGCCCCCAATGGCGAGACAGCAAGCACTAAGGTCGCCAATACGGCATGCCTTAAGGTCTAACCACCCTGGGCACATGTGGGCCCGCCTCGCTTTGGAGGCGGGCCCACATGACATAATTGCAACTTGTTGGGATGAGGAGTATTTCGCCAGGCAGGTTGTGTTGGCCAGGGTCCCCTATCCGGGGAGCTCACCTCTTCTTCCTGTGCCCACGACCACTCTGAGCCCTTTTCGTGCGCCCAGCAGAACAGGAGGTGACACCGTGACGTCACGGTGTCACCTCCTGTTCTGCTGGGCGCACGAAAAAGCCTCACTGGCTTCCGTGTCTTAAGCGACCTGGACCCTCGCTCAACCTGCATGCCCCTCTCCGTCCAGATCCTGGCCTTCCGCCTCGAGCACCTCCCTGACCACGCGCAGGGCCATACTCTCCTCGTAACCCTTGCGGGCCAGCATTCCGACGAGCCGGCGAAGCCTCTTGTCTCGGTCTACCCCTCTTGTGGAGCGGAGCTTGCGGGCCACCAGCTCGCGGGCAGTCTGCTCCTCCTGCTCGGAGTCGAGCCGTTTCACGGCCTCGTCGATGAGGACCGAGTCGATCCCTTTGGTCCGCAACTCCTGTGCCAGCGCCCGCCGGGCCAGGCCCCGGCCGTGGTGCCGGGACTCCACCCAGGCGTCCGCGAAGGCGCTGTCGTTGATCAGGCCGACCTCTTCGAAGCGGGACAGCACCTCGTCCGCCACGTCGTCCGGGATCTCTCGCTTGCGCAGCGCGTCCGCGAGTTGCTTTCGCGTGCGCGGGGTCCCGGTGAGCAGACGCAGGCAGATGGCCCGCGCCCGCTCAGCCGGGTCCCCTGAAGGCTCCCCCGCCTCGGCCCTCGACGAGGAAGGGGGGCCTCCGTTCTTCGAGCCGCCGGACGACTCCCCGAAGCCGCGCCTCCGACGGCCACGAGACCGTCCATCACGGCCACCGCCCCGACTTACGCCGCTACTTGGCGCACCGTCATCGCGGGGCGAACCGTCACCACGGCGCGGGCCACGCCGGCCGTCACCGTCCGGATCACTGCCGTACGCCCCCTCGGCGCTCGCGCCAGTGCCGTCCAGCCCGTCACCGCCCATTGCCCTGTCTCCGCCTCCGACGGAGCCGACGTCACCTCGGTGGCTCTGCCCTTCCGGGCCACCGGGATAGACGTACTCAGCCCAGTCGGTTCGTCGCGTCACGGATCAGCTCTTGGGCGCCGCGGCCTTGGACTTGGTGGCCTTGGCCGCCGGAGCAGGCGCCGTCTTCACAGCCTCGTTCGGGACGGCCGAGACCGCCGCGTCCGCGCCCGGCTCGACAGTCGGCTCCACTGGCTTCACGCCGACGCCCAGCTTCTCCTTGATCTTCTTCTCGATCTCGTTGGCGAGATCGGGGTTGTCCTTCAGGAAGTTACGAGCGTTCTCCTTGCCCTGGCCGAGCTGGTCGCCCTCGTACGTGTACCAGGCGCCTGCCTTGCGGACGAAGCCGTGCTCCACGCCCATGTCGATCAGGCCGCCCTCGCGGCTGATGCCCTGCCCGTAGAGGATGTCGAACTCGGCCTGCTTGAAGGGGGGCGCTACTTTGTTCTTGACGACCTTGACACGGGTGCGGTTGCCCACCGCGTCCGTGCCGTCCTTCAGGGTCTCGATGCGGCGGATGTCCATGCGCACCGAGGCGTAGAACTTCAGCGCCCGGCCACCGGTCGTGGTCTCCGGACTGTTGTGCACCATGACGCCGTCCACGAAGTAGTTGTGCGTGCCCTCGACTTCGATGTCGAACTTCTTCATGGAACGCGTCGGCGGCTTGACGTGGATGTCGAGGATCCTCGACGCAACCAGGCGCTGTGTCTCCTCGATGAACTCCGGCTCGACACCGAATCGCCCACGGAAGCGCGGAAGGAGCTTGTACTCCATGGAGGGGTGCACGAAGGGAGCCACCATCTCCTGGAAGCGCGCCGAAGAGTCCGTGCCGAACTGTAGGACGGCCATCTGCCGCTCACCTGCGAACCGGAGGCGCACGTCCAGGCCATGCGTGTCTCGCAGATAGTCGACGATGCGCTCCCGTGAGCCTTCACTCATGGCTTCGACGCAGATCTCGATCCGACCCGAGCCTCCTTCCGTACGCTCCTGAAGCCCCTGAGAGCGCACCGTGAAGCAACCGTCATCCATGTACCAGACGGCCAGGGCCAGCGGGGTCAGCGCCTTGAGGTGCTCCCAGGTGATGTGCTTCCTGTCTCCGCCGAGGTAGACCACTTCCCTCAGCTCGTCCAGCTCTGGAAGCGGAGAGAAGTCCGCGAAGACCGCGCCCTTCTCGTTCTGTGTCCGAGAGCATCCGATGTTCCCGAGCAACGAGACCTTCCAGTCCAGGTACTCGGCCTGCTTGGCACCGTGCCCCATACGGAACCGAACTCCGGTGCGGCCCTTCCTGTTCGGGGAAAGGCTGCCGTCGCCCATCAGTGCCCCGAGGACGACCTGCTCCTGCTGCTCGCTCAGCGCCTTCTTCTCACTGATGAGCACGCGGTCTCCGGCGATCAGCTCACCCGCCTCACGCCAGCCTCCTGGGGTGCGGATCAAGTGGTTCTCCGTCGCGGCGAACTGCGCCTTGCCGTTCTTTCCGGACTTGGCCACGGTGAACTGCAGGAACCGCTCGGCGTTCCCGTTGTCGAACCAGTTGGTGATGCGTCGGGGGACGATCTTGTCGGTGTCCGGGTCGTAGGAGAGGACCTCAACATCCATCCGCTGGTTGACGATCTTGCCGATCTTCTCCTGCGTACCGTCGGCGAGGGTGACCCGAGTCGAGTAGTTGAAGCACCCGAACATCACCCCGATCTTCTCGCGCAGCTGGTTGATGAAGATCGCGGTGGTCTTGGACTGGTTGAGCGCGCTGGTGATCTTCCGGAGGGCCTGGCTCATCAGGCGGGCCTGCAGGCCCACGTGCGAGTCGCCCATTTCGCCCTCGATTTCCGCGCGCGGTACGAGGGCGGCGACGGAGTCGATGACGATGAGGTCGAGGGCGCCGGAGCGGACCAGCATGTCCACGATTTCCAGGGCCTGCTCGCCGTTGTCCGGCTGGGACAGGATCAGGTTGTCGATGTCGACGCCGAGCTTCTTCGCGTACTCGGGGTCGAGGGCGTGCTCGGCGTCCACGAAGGCGACCTGGCCGCCGGCCTTCTGCGCGTTCGCCACCGCGTGCAGCGTCAGGGTCGTCTTGCCGGAGGACTCCGGTCCGTACACCTCCACCACTCGGCCGCGCGGGATGCCGCCGACGCCGAGCGCTACGTCGAGTGCGGTCGACCCGGTGGGGATGACCTCGATGGGCTCGTTCGGCCGCTCGCCCATGCGCATCACTGCGCCCTTGCCGAACTGCCGTTCAATCTGTGCGAGTGCGGCTTCGAGGGCCTTCTCGCGGTCGGTTCCTGCCATGGGTTCCACCCGATTTGCTTGAGTCGATCGCTTCACGTCAAAGACGCTAACGCCTGCCACTGACAATGCGCCCCGACGCCCGTCCTGCCTGTGGATAACTCGGGCACTTCCCCGCGAAATCGCCGTCGAGAGCCCCGCCGGAGATTCCATAAGAATGGATGTTCGATTTTGGTGTCAAGCGCACCACCCGCCTCAACCGCGACCCGTGAGCGTGTGCGTGGATGCCCTACGAGGAGTCCCGCACGGCTCTCCCGGCCGCTTCCTCCTCCGCTTCCCCGTCCACGACCGGCTGCGTCCTCCCCGACCCGCGCCCCAAGCCTCGTATGCGCGCGAGGAGAGCGCCCGAGCCCCGCCTGCGGTGTCCGTGTACCCGAGGGTCGTCCGTGACGTCGTACCGCCGGACATACGCCCCCAGAAAGGCCTGCAGCGTGGCGACGGCGGGAATGGCGACCAGTGCGCCGACGGCGCCGAGCAGCGCGGTGCCCGCGATGACGGATCCGAAGGCGACTGCCGGGTGGACGTCCACGGTCCTGGCGGTCAGTTTGGGCTGCAGCACGTAGTTCTCGAACTGCTGGTAGATCACGACGAAGACCATCACCCACAGCGCGTACCAGGGATTGACCGTGAAGGCGATCAGCATGGGCAGGGCGCCGGCGAGATATGTGCCGATCGTGGGGATGAACTGCGAGACCAGGCCCACCCAGACGGCGAGCACGGGCGCGTAGTCCACGCCGAGGGACTCCAGCAGGATGTAGTGCGCTATGCACGAGATCAACGCCATCAGGCCGCGTGAGTAGATGTATCCCCCGGTCTTGTTGACGGCGATCTCCCACGCGCGCAGCACCTCGGCCTGGCGGGCGGGCGGCAGTACGGAGCACAGCGCGCGCCGCAGTCGCGGTCCGTCGGCGGCGAAGTAGAACGAGAACAGTGTGATCGTAAGGAGCTGGAAGAGACCGCCCACGACCTGGGCGGACACGTCCAGGACGCCGCCCGCGCTGTTCTGCACGTATCTGCGGAGCCAGTCGGAGCGGAGCAGGCTGTCCTGAATGTCGACGCGGCTTAGCTCCGTGTGGAAGGTCGTGTTGATCCAGCTGATCACCGAGTCGACGTACTTCGGGAAGTCCTCGACGATGTCGATGATCTGTCCGGCGAGCATCGAGCCGAGCAGGGTGACGAAGCCCGCGCTCGCGATCATCACTGCGAAGAACACGAGCGCGGTGGCCAGTCCTCTGCGTATGCCGTATCCGGCCATCCAGCTCACCGCGGGTTCGATGGCGAGCGCCAGGAAGAACGCGATCAGGATGTTGATCAGCAGCCCGGTCAGCTGGTGGAAGGCCCAACTGCCCAGCTGGAAGCAGGCGATGAGGGCGAGGGCGAGCAGCATGGCGCGCGGCAGCCAGCGTGGCATGCGGGTGCGCCCCGTCGGGTCTTCGGCCGAGGGCCGCGGGGGCGGCGGCGTGCCGAGCGGGGATGCCTGTTGGCCGACCTGGGCGGTCTCATCTGTGGATGCCACCGTACAAGTCTCACCTAAGCCACCGACAATCGGTCCCGGTCGTCGGATCTTCGTGGTCGGTCAGCGCTTTTCGTACGGAACGTTCATGGCCGTGCACACCGCGCGCCACACGTCCTTCGCCTCCCAGCCCGCGTCCAGCGCCTGGTGCACGGTGCGTCCTCCGAGCTCCGACATCACGTGATCGCGAGCGAAGGTGTCGGCGTACCCCTTGCCGAAGTGTTCCGCCATCCGCTGCCAGAAGACCGTCAACCGCATGACTTCAGTATCCCGCCCCTGAGAGTGGGGCCGAGCCGGGACCGCTTGTCGAGAACGCTTTCCGTCATACGGTCGGACCATGGCCGAAACTGGAGCATCCCCACTCCCCCCGAAGCGCCCGGCGCACTCCCCGCTCGCCCGCGCCGAGCACTTCGTCTGGCTCACCGCGCGTGTGCTGGAGCAGCGGCGTTTCGCGTACCACTTCCTCGGTGGCGGTGCCGACGCGGTGGAGACCGCGCTGGCCGCCTACCGCAATGAGGACGAGGGGTACGGCCACGCGCTTGAGCCCGATCTTCGTGGCCCGGTCAGCCAGCCCCTGCACACCGGGCACGCGCTGCGTGTCCTGGACTCGATCGGGCGGTGCGGCGGGCAGCGGGTGGAGCGCGTGTGCCGTTATCTGACCGCCGTGTCGACGAAGGACGGCGCGCTGCCGGCGATCCATCCCAGCCAGCGCGGCTACCCGGTGGCCCCCTTCGTACCGGTCGTGGACGATCCGCCCAGTGAACTCCTCGCCACAGGGCCCGTGGTGGGCCTGTTGCACCGCAATGAGGTGTGGCATGCCTGGCTGTTCAGGGCCACCGACTTCTGCTGGCAGGCGGTGGAGTCTCTGGAGAAGTCGCATCCGTACGAGATCGAGGCGGCCGTGGCCTTTCTGGACTCGGCTCCCGATCGTTCGCGCGCGGAGGCGGCTGCCGACCGGCTCGGTCGTCTGGTGCGCGAGCACCGGCTCGCGGCGCTGGACCCGGAGCGGTCTGAGGAGTTTCCGGTGGCGCCCGGTTACGCGCCGGGCGAGCACCACTTCGCGCACGACTACGCGAAGACACCGGACTCGCTCGCGCGCGCGTGGTTCACCGACGAGGAGATGGCGCGCTCGCTGGACTTTCTGGCCGACGCGCAGGAGGAGGACGGCGGTTGGCCGATCCGTTGGCGTCAGTGGGCGCCGGGCACGGTCCTGGAGGCGCGTCCGATCGTCACGATCGAGGCGTTGCGCACTCTGCGGGCGTACGGGCGCCCTGTCGGCTGACGTGTCCGGGGGGGGCTTCCAGGGCGGCGCGTACGTAAACCGGCCTCTACGCGCGCGTGCCGCCAATCGGCCTCCACGCGCGCGTGGCCGCCCTGTACGTCAGCCGGTCATCGCCCGCACCCCTGCCGTAACCACCACAGCCGCCGCGACGACGAGCAGGAAGGGAGCCCGCAGAATCAGCGCCACGGCGGCTGCCGCGAGCCCGGCGGCCTTCGCGTCCAGGACCAGGACCCGGCCGTCGGCGAAAGTCTGCTGGGCCGTGAGGGCGGCCAGCACGGCGACGGGCAGCAGGGCGGCCAGCCGTTGGACGAGCGGCCGTTCCAGGACACCCGCGGGGACGAGGAGACCGATGAGCTTGACGGCATAGCAGCCGACGGCGGTCACGGCGATCGCGATCCAGATGTTCAACGGTCCTCCCCTGGTGCCTCGTTGGCGGGCTTCCCAGCTGGCGTACGCCCCATGCGGCGGCCCTCCGCCCACAGGACGGCCGGGGCGGCGAGCGCGGCCACCAGGACGGGCACGCCGACGGGCAGTACGGGCAGAAGTCCGAGGCCGAGGACGACCGCGAGGCCCGCGACAGCCCGCTCCGTGGTCGTCTTGAGCATCGGCGCGAGGAGGGCCAGGAAGACGGCGGGCCCGGCGGCGTCCAGGCCCCATGCGTTGGTGTCGCCGATTGCTTCGGCCCCCAATGCGCCGAGCAGGGTGGTGAGGTTCCACAGCACGTAGAGGGTCAGCCCGGTGACGGTGAAGCCGATCCGCACGCTACGTCGTGTGGGTTGAGCGAGCGCTACGGCCGCGGTCTCGTCGATGACCCACTGGGCAGCGAACGGCCGCACCGCGCGCGGGAGGGCCAGCAACTGCGAAAGACGCAGCCCGTAGAAGGCGTTGCGCATACCGAGGAAGAAGGCGCCCGCGGCGGCGGTGAACGGGTTGCCTCCGGCCGCGAGCGCTCCCACGAGGGCGAACTGCGAGGCGCCGGTGAACACCAGGAGGCTGAGCGCGCAGGTCTGCAGCAGCGTGAGGCCGCTTCCTGCCGAGGTCACCCCGAAGGCGAAACCGGACAGTCCGACGGCGGTCCCGACTCCGAGGGCGTCTCGTACGACGGCGGCGTCGGGTTTTCCGCCGTCTTCACCAAGTGTGTCTGCGAGAGCTGTCTGTTCTGCCACGCCTTGGACGGTAGAAGGAGCCCCTCCTGTGGGTCTTGTACGTTCTTGCGCTCGCGCTGGTATGCCCCTGGCGGCACGCCCACGATCCGGGTGAAGTGGCGGTTGAGGTGCGGTTGGTCGGTGAAGCCCACGACGTGGGCGGCTTCTGCGGGCGCGGTGCCGGCGTCGAGGAGGTGGCGTACGCGGCGTACGCGGGCGTCGGTCAGCCAGGCGTGCGGAGGCATGCCGTAGGTGTCCCGGAAGGCGCGCAGCAGCGCGAAGGGGCTGGTGCCGAGGTCGGCGGCGAGCCGTTTCAGGGTGGGCGGGTCGGTCATCCGTTCCTCGAGGACAGCACGCGCGCGTGCAGCGATTCGGGCGCCCGCCGTGCGCGGGGCGCGCTGCGGGAGCGGCCCGCCGTTCAGTCGCAGCAGCCGGGTGACGGCGACTCTCAGCAGGGTGTCGGCGGCGAGTGCGTTGCCCTCGTCGGTTGCACGCAGCACTTGGTGGACCAGGCGTGCGGCGTAGGGGTCGTCGAGCACCGGGGTGGTGAATCCGGGGGTGCCGCGGATCACGGTGGTTTCGGCGGCGATCTCGGCCACCAGGTCGGGGGACGGGTAGACCGCCCCGTACCGCCAGCCCTCGGGACCGCCCGCGCGACCCGTGTGCGGGGTGTCGGGGTTGACCAGGGCCAGGGTGCCTGGTCCCGCGTACTGGTCGGCGCCGCCGTGATGGAACACCTCGACACCGTCGGCGATGGCGGCGATGACGAAGTTCTCGTGGGTGTGCCGGACGAAGGTTTTCCGGATGTACCGGGCGCGCAGCAGGTCGACGCCTGGCAGTTCCGGGTACTGCCAGTGCCGCGCTCGCTCACCCGAACCTGCCATGTGCCCATTCTGCGCCAGGTCGCCCGCTGGGTTCGGCGGGTTTCGGGCAGTACGGGTATGGCTGCCGCCAGGCCGGATTCGCCCTCCGCTGGGAGCCGAGACGGTTCGGGGTCACGACGGGTCCCGAACGGTGCGTACGCCCTCGTGGCAGCGCGGAGCGCCCCGCACCCAGCGCCGACCCTCGCCACAGCCGTGCCTCTGGCCCAAGCGCCTCGCGCAGACCCCCGACGCGAGACCGTTTTCGCAGGTCAGACGCATTGTCAGTGGCGGGGTGCAGGATGGGGGCATGGTCAGGTCTGCGCATGGTGCCCTCGACGGCTTCTCGCCCGCGACCCGCGGCTGGTTCGCGGGGGCCTTCTCCGCGCCCACCGACGCCCAGGCCGGGGCGTGGCGGGCCATCGGTGCGGGCTCGGATGTGCTCGTGGTCGCGCCGACCGGCTCCGGCAAGACGCTGGCCGCGTTCCTCGCCGCGCTTGACCAGCTGGCCTCCACGCCGCCGCCGGCCGACCCCAAGAAGCGCTGCCGGGTGTTGTACGTGTCGCCGCTCAAGGCGCTCGCGGTCGACGTCGAGCGGAATCTGCGCAGCCCGCTGACCGGCATCAAGCAGGAAGCGGTGCGCCTCGGGCTGCCCGAGCCCGAGGTGAAGGTCGGCATCCGTTCCGGCGACACCCCGCCCGCCGAGCGCCGCGCGTTGTCCACGCGCCCGCCGGACATCCTGATCACGACACCGGAGTCGCTGTTCCTGATGCTCACCTCGGCCACGCGCGACGCACTGACCGGTATCGAGACGGTGATCCTGGACGAGGTGCACGCGGTCGCGGGCACCAAGCGCGGCGCCCATCTCGCCCTGACCCTGGAGCGGCTCGACGAGCTGCTGCCAAAGCCTGCGCGCCGCATCGGCCTGTCCGCGACGGTGCGTCCAGTGGATGAAGTGGCGCGCTATCTCTCGCCGCGCCGCAAGGCGGAGGTCGTCCAGCCGCTGTCCGGCAAGGAGTTCGACCTGTCGGTGGTCGTTCCGGTCGAGGATCTCGCCGAGTTGGGGGGCTCCCGGGTCGCCGACTCCGACGAGGGTGCCGAGCGCCCGTCGATCTGGCCCCATGTCGAGGAGCGGATCGCCGATCTCGTCCAGGCGCACCGCTCGACGATCGTGTTCGCGAACTCCCGTCGGCTCGCGGAGCGGCTGTGCAACCGGCTCAACGAGATCGCGTACGAGAGGGCGACGGGTGAGCCTTTGGAGGAGCACCATGGCCCGGCCGAGCTGATGGGCGGTTCGGGCGCGGCCCAGGGCGCCCCGCCGGTCATCGCGCGCGCCCACCACGGCTCGGTTTCCAAGGAGCAGCGAGCGCTGGTCGAGGAGGACCTGAAGGCGGGCCGGCTGCCCGCGGTGGTCGCCACCTCCAGTCTCGAACTGGGCATCGACATGGGCTCGGTGGACCTCGTCGTGCAGGTCGAGTCCCCGCCGTCGGTGGCTTCCGGTCTCCAGCGCGTCGGCCGCGCGGGGCACCAGGTCGGGGCGGTCTCCACCGGTGTCGTCTTCCCCAAGTACCGAGGGGACCTCGTCCAGGCCGCCGTCGTCACCGAGCGGATGCGCACCGGCTCCATCGAGTCCCTCCGTATCCCCGCCAACCCCCTGGACGTGCTGGCCCAGCAGCTGGTCGCCATGACCGCCCTGGACACCTGGCAGGTCGACGACCTGCTCGCGACGGTCCGCCGGGCCGCACCCTTCGCGTCGCTTCCGGAGTCCGCGTTCACGGCGGTGCTCGACATGCTCGCGGGCCGCTATCCGTCCGACGCCTTCGCGGAGTTGCGGCCACGCGTCGTCTGGGACCGCGTTGCCGGGACGGTCACCGGCCGCCCAGGCGCGCAGCGCCTCGCCGTCACCTCCGGGGGCACGATTCCGGACCGCGGTCTCTTCGGGGTGTTCCTCGCGGGCGCCGACCCCAAGAAGGGCGGAGGCCGTGTCGGCGAGCTCGACGAGGAGATGGTCTACGAATCCCGCGTCGGCGATGTCTTCACACTCGGCACCAGCTCCTGGCGCATCGAAGACATCACGCGCGACCGCGTCCTCGTCTCACCCGCGCCCGGAGTGCCGGGCAGGCTGCCGTTCTGGAAGGGCGACCAGTTGGGCCGCCCCCTCGAACTGGGCCGCGCGGTGGGCGCGTTCCTCCGCGAGGTCGGCTCCCTCCCGAAGGACGACGCCCGGCTTCGGCTCCTCGCCGCCGGCCTCGACGCCTGGGCCGCCGACAATGTCCTGTCCTACCTGGCCGAACAGCGCGAGGCCTGCGGCCACATCCCGGACGACCGCACCATCGTCGTCGAGCGGTTCCGCGACGAGCTGGGCGACTGGCGAGTCGTCGTGCACTCCCCCTTCGGCGCCCAGGTCCACGCCCCCTGGGCCCTCGCGCTGGGCGCCCGCCTCTCCGAGCGGTACGGCATGGAGGCGCAGGTCATGCACGCCGACGACGGCATCGTGCTGCGCCTCCCGGACGCCGACCTGCTGGGCCTGGACCTGCTCGACCAGGAACCAAGGACGATGGGCACCGAGTATGACTCGGAGCAGGCCCCCGTGGGCGCGGCAGACGTCGCCTTCGACAAGGGCGAGGTCGACCAGATCGTCACCGACCAGGTCGGCGGATCAGCCCTGTTCGCGTCCCGCTTCCGCGAATGCGCCGCCCGCGCCCTGCTGCTGCCGCGCCGCAACCCCGGCAAGCGCACCCCACTGTGGCAGCAGCGCCAGCGTGCCTCCCAACTGCTCCAGGTGGCCAGCGAGTTCGGATCCTTCCCGATCGTCCTGGAGGCGGTCCGCGAGTGCCTCCAGGACGTCTTCGACGTCCCCGGCCTCGCGGAACTCATGGGCGACATCGAGTCCCGCAAGGTGCGGCTCGTCGAGGTCACGACACCCGAGCCGTCACCGTTCGCCCGGTCACTGCTGTTCGGGTACGTCGCACAGTTCCTGTACGAGGGCGACTCCCCGCTCGCCGAGCGACGCGCCGCCGCCCTGTCGCTGGACTCTCGGCTCCTCGCCGAACTCCTCGGCCAGGCCGAGCTGCGCGAGCTCCTGGACGCCGACGTCCTGACCGAGCTGGAGCGCGAACTCCAGTGGCTTACCGAGGACCGCCGCGTCAAGGACACCGAAGGCGTCGCGGACCTATTGCGCCTGCTCGGCCCCCTCACGGACGCGGAACTGACCGAGCGCGGCGCGGAACCGGAGTGGGCGCCAGAGCTTGCCGCGTCCCGCCGCGCCATCCGGGTCCGGATCGCAGGCGCCGACCACTGGGCGGCGATCGAGGACGCGGGCCGACTGCGTGACGCGCTCGGCACGGCGCTGCCCGTCGGCGTCCCGGAGGCCTTCACCGAGCCGGTCAAGGACCCGCTCGGCGACCTTCTCGCGCGGTACGCACGCACCCACGGCCCGTTCACCTCGACCGCGGCGGCGGCACGCTTCGGCCTCGGTACGGCGGTCACCGAGGGCGCTCTGCAGAGGCTCGCCGCGAGCGGCCGTGTCGTACAAGGAGAGTTCCACCCGGCCGGCATCGGCCAGGAATGGTGCGACGCGGCGGTGCTGCGGCGGCTGCGGCGCCGTTCGCTCGCGGCGCTGCGGCAGGAGCTGGAGCCGGTGCCGCCCGCCGCGCTCGCCCAGTTCCTGCCGCAGTGGCAGCATCTGGGCAGCGGGCACGGGCTGCGCGGCATCGACGGACTCGTACGCGCCGTCGAGCAGTTGCAGGGCGCCTCGGTGCCCGCCTCCGCGCTCGAGAAGCTCGTCCTGCCGTCCCGTGTCGCGAACTACGCTCCGGCGATGCTCGACGAGCTGACCGCGGCCGGCGAGGTGGTGTGGGCCGGAGCGGGCGCACTGCCGGGCAAGGACGGCTGGGTGTCGCTGTATCTGGCGGACGCGGCGCCCCTGCTGCTGCCGGCCCCGCATCCTCTGGAGCTGACCGCGCTCCATCAGTCGGTCCTGGACGCCCTCTCGGCGGGCTATGGACTCTTCTTCCGCCAGATCGCCGACCAGATCCGCGCCACCACGCACCCCGACGCCACCGACCCCCAACTCGCCGACGTCCTTTGGGACCTGGCCTGGTCGGGTCGGCTGACGAATGACACCCTCGCCCCTATGCGCTCCCTCCTGGGCTCTGGTCGCACCGCGGGTTCCACCGCACATCGCGCGAAGCGCACGGTGCCGCGCGGACGGTACGGCAGCCTGACGGCCGCGGCACGCCCCGCCTCCCGCACCGGCCCTCCCACCGTCGCGGGCCGATGGTCACTGCTCCCCGACCGCGAGGCCGACGCCACCGTGCGCGCCCACGCCCTGGCCCGCATCCTGCTCGACCGGCACGGCGTGGTCACCCGGGGTGCGGTCGCCGCGGAAGGGGTCGAGGGCGGCTTCTCGGCGACGTACCGCATCTTGTCCGCCTTCGAAGACAACGGACAGGCACGCCGGGGCTATGTGGTGGAGGGGCTCGGTGCCGCACAGTTCGCGATGGACGGCGCGGTGGACCGGCTTCGCGCGGCGGCCAACGCACGCGAGCGAGGCGCGACTCTGCCAGACGCGGCGTTCCCGGGCGCCAACGCCGGCTTCCAGGACCCCTACGCCGACGCCCCCTCCGACACCGGCTTCCCCGGCGGCCCCGCCTCGCGCCCCCGTCCGAGCAACGCCACCCGTGCCATCGTCCTGGCCGCCGCCGACCCGGCAAACGCGTATGGGGCGGCCCTCCCCTGGCCCGACCCCCCGGCCGACGCGGGTCACAAGCCCGGCCGCAAGGCGGGTTCCCTGGTCGTGCTCGTCGACGGCGAGCTGACCCTCTACATGGAGCGCGGCGGCAAGACCCTCCTGGCCTGGCCCTCCGCCTCGGACGACACCCCGCTGAACGACCCACGCCTGCGCATAGCCTCCGAGGCCCTCTCCGCAGCCGCTCGTGCGGGCTCCCTCGGCACGGTCACTGTGGAGCGTGTGAACGGCGTCTCGGCCCTGACGTCGCCCTTCGGCACCCTCCTGGAAGGGGCCGGTTTCCACGCGACGCCGCGGGGCCTGCGCATGCGCGCATAAGGCCACTCGGCGCAGTACACAAGCACCGACGGACCTGACGAAGCTCGGAGCACCAGGCGGCGCCGGACTGGCCACCGCCGCCTGCTTCCCTCCCCGACGCCCGCTCGCTCGCCTCCCAGCCGACCGCCGGCCGTCCCAGGCGACCAGCCGTCTCTCCCGCCCTCAGCCACACAACCCGACCGACACCCGCCCGCCAGCCTCCCCGCGTTCCCGGGCCAAGACGCCCCCGCCCACCCCATGCCACCCTGGACCCCATGCCCGAAGGAGACACCGTCTGGCAGACCGCCCGGCGCCTGCACACAGCGCTCGCGGGCCGCGTGCTCACCCGCTCCGACCTCCGGGTGCCCAAGTACGCCACGGCCGACCTCACCGGGCGTACCGTCCTGGACGTCACCCCACGCGGAAAACACCTGCTTACCCGTATCGAGGGCGGGCTGACGCTGCACACGCACCTGCGGATGGACGGTTCCTGGAAGGTGTACGCGCCCGGCGAGCGCTGGAGCGGCGGCCCCGGCCACCAGATCCGCGTGATCCTCGGCACCGCGGAGCACACAGCCGTCGGCTACCGGCTCCCCGTACTCGAACTGCTCCGCAGCACCGACGAGCATCGGGCCGTAGGCCACCTCGGCCCCGACCTCCTGGGCCCGGACTGGAACCCCGACAAGGCCCTGGAGAACCTCCTGCGCGACCCGACCCGCCCGCTCGGCGAAGCCCTCCTCGACCAGCGCAACCTCGCCGGAGTCGGCAACGTCTACAAGAGCGAGCTCTGCTTCCTGCTCCGGGCGACTCCATGGCTGCCCATCGGTGACCTCCCTGCCGAACGTGCCGCCCAACTGCCCGCCCTCGCCAAGAAACTCCTGGAAGCCAATCGCGACCGCCCCGCCCGCAGCACCACGGGACGCCGCGACCAGAACCTCTACGTGTACGGCCGCACACCCCGCCCCTGCCTGCGCTGCCGCACCTCGATCCGTACGGCGAACCAGGGCGACGGCTCCCGAGAACGTCCCACGTACTGGTGCCCGACATGTCAGTCGGGCCCAGCCCCCGATACGAGGCCTTCCTGATCACGTACACCCTCATCACGTACAACCCCTCCACGCACCATCCCACTCCCATTCCGTACGACTAATTGACGACCCGTCAGAAACTCTCATACGGTCCCTTCATGCCCGTCACGGCGTACGACCTCACCGGACGCACCGCTTTTGTCACCGGCGCCGCGAGCGGTATCGGCCGCGCCTGTGCCGTGCTGCTCGCGGAGGCAGGGGCTGTCGTCCACTGCGCGGACCGCGATGACCGGGGCCTCGACGAGACGGCGGCCCTGATCAAAGACAAGGGCGGCGTGGCCCACACATACGCCCTAGACGTCACCGACCGCGCCCGGCTCGGCCAGGCCGTCGCGGCCTGTGAGCGTCTCGACGTGATGGCCGCCGTCGCCGGGATCATGCACAGCAGCCCGGTCCTGGAGACCCGCGACGAGGACCTCGACCGAGTACTCGGCGTCAACTTCAAAGGCGTGCTGTATGCGTGCCAGGAGGCGGCCCGCGCCATGATCGCGTCCGGGACACGCGGCAGCATCGTCACCATGGCCTCGGGCGCTGTCGACACCGGAGGGCCCGGGCTGCTCTGCTACGGGGCGGCGAAGGCAGCCGTCGTCCAGTTGACGAAGACCCTGGCGACCGAGATGGGGGCGCACGGCATCCGCGTCAACGCGGTCGCGCCGGGCTGGATCCGCACGCCCATGACAGACCGCCATGACGACGAGTCCCAGGCGCGGATCGAGGCGTTCATGGCCCGGATGTCACCGCTGGGCCGGGTCGGCGAGCCGGAGGACATCGCGCACGCGGTCCTGTACCTCGCCTGCGACGCCTCGGCCTTCACGACGGGCCAGATCCTCCGCCCGAACGGCGGCGTGGCCATGCCTTGGTAGGCAGTGGCAATGCCTTGGTAACACCGGTGCCGATCCGCTCCCCAATCCGTGGCCCAGGCCTCGTGTCAGCCTTGGCCCGGGCTTTCGGCACACAGTGCACCGGAAGCAGACTCAACCCCCACCCCCCGGCCACGACCATCCCCTCCCACGCCCCGGCATCCGACGCAAACGCCCATCGCACCACTCCGCACCACCACAGCGCCCCGCCCCCGAGAGCCAGCCCCCACCGCCCTATTCGCACCGCTCGCCACGCCATGGCGCCACCTCCAACCCGCCAACCGACGCTAGACCGCGACTGTCAACCACCGGCAGGGCGCATCAATCCCCACGAGGCACACCCGGCGCACCCACACACCAAAGGCGCCGTCGCTCTGCTTCGAGCACCCCCAGCCCCTCAACCATCGCCGTCCCGGGACACACCGGCAAACGGTGCAAAAGTGATGAAATCGAAACGCGAATGCCCCGGCCGCCGCCCTCCAGCAACGCAAAAACCCCGACCGCACCCCTCCAGGTCTCCCCGGAGAGACCCCGATCGGGGCCCTCACACAGTTCTCAGCCGATTCTCAGCTCAGCCGGTTCTCAGCTCATGAGAGCCGGCTCACGACCGATCACAAACCAGCAGCCGTCAGGCGGCGACTACGTCGACCGCCTCGGCCGGCGCCTTGATCGTCACTCGTTCCGGTGGCACACCGGTCACTGACACGGAATTGAGCATCGGGCGTACTGGCGTTGGCACAGGCTCAGTGGCCGCTGCCGACCGGGCCAGCTCGGCGAGCGCGAGTTCGTCGCTCACTTCTCGCATGAGCTCGGACATCCGTACGTCCAGCGCGTCGCAGATCGCGGAGAGCAGCTCGGAGGAAGCCTCCTTCTGCCCCCGCTCCACCTCGGAGAGATAGCCGAGTGAAACTCGGGCGGACGAGGAGACTTCGCGCAGAGTACGGCCCTGGCGCTGGCGCTGCCGACGCAGCACGTCACCAAGCAGGCGACGGAGCAGAATCATCGGTGGCTCCCTCCTCGGGCCGTGTAGCCGCATCCTTCTCGCCCCACCGTACCGCCTTGCGCCGCGGCCGTGCGGGGAGCGATGTCGTGTTCACTCAGGGCTGCAAACATCAATTCCCCCCGTTCTGTTCCGTATCCTGTGCCCGCTCATTTCCCAGCTGTTCGTGCTCGAGCTCCTCCAGGAGAAGCCCGAGCACGCTCCGTACACTCTCCATACGGATTTCCGTCCGGCCGCCGTTCAACCGCAGCGCCGCCACTTTCCCGCCACCAAAACCGCCGCCGACCTCCGCGGAAGGCCCGTCGACGGCAATGAAAACCGTGCCGACGGGCTGCCCATCCTGGCTTTCGGGACCGGCGACACCGGTGGTCGCGAGGCCCCAGTCCGCGCCGAGCACCTTGCGTACACCGGCCGCCATCTGGGCCGCGACCTGCGGATCCACCGCCCCGCGCTGTTCCAGAAGGGTGGCGTCGACCCCGAGTACATCCTGCTTCACATCGGTGGCGTACGAGGTCACGGAGCCGCGGAAGGCCTTGGACGCCCCCGGCGCGGCTGTGATCTCCGCTGCCACCAGGCCACCCGTCAGGGATTCTGCGACAGCCAGCGTCTCGCCTCTCACTGTCAGTAGTCTCAGCACTTCAGCAGCTTGGGAAGCAGTCATTCCGCCTCCTTCGCCGCTGCTTTCCGCTCGGCGAGACCCTGGCGTCGCAGCACAATGGCTTGTCTCACATAGTCGAGCCCGGTCACCACGGTCAGGGCGACCGCCACAGCCATCACCCAGAACCTCAGGGTCGCCAATGGCCCCGTCAGCGCCAGGACGTACATCCCGACCGCCGTGCCCTGGGCGAGCGTCTTCATCTTGCCGCCGCGGCTCGCCGGAATGACGCCGTAGCGGATAACCAGAAAACGCAGCAGGGTAATTCCGAGTTCCCGCCCGAGGATGACACCCGTCACCCACCACGGCAGATCGCCGAGCGAGGACAGACAGATCAGCGCTGCCCCCATGATCGCCTTGTCGGCGATCGGGTCGGCGATCTTCCCGAAGTCGGTGACGAGGTTGTACGTACGCGCAAGGTGGCCGTCGAAGATGTCGGTGATCATGGCAACCGCGAAAGCGGCCCAGGCCCAGGCCCGCCATACCGGGTCGTACCCGCCCTCGGCCAGCATCAGCGCGACGAAGCCCGGCACGAGGACGAGGCGGAGCATGGTCAGGAGGTTCGCGACGTTCCAGAGGCTGGCCTGGTTCACGGCCACGGCGCCCAGCTTCCCGCCGCGCGACGACTTCGAGCCCTGAGCCCCGGAAGCGCCCGTACCGGGGGCACTGGCGGCAGCACCACGCGTGCCGGGCGTGCCGGGGCCGCCCGCCGCGGATGCCGGGACTCCCGTCATCTGGCAACCTCCTCAGGACCTGCGAACGAGCCGAGGAGCGGCTCGGCCACCAGGTCGACACCTTCCGTACCGACCACCTTCGCCTCGACCATACGACCGACCGTCAGACCCTCGCCGCTCGTGAACAGCACTTGGCCGTCGGTCTCCGGCGCCTGGTGCGCCGCACGGCCGATCGCGCCCTCGGCGGCGTCCAGCGACTCGACGAGCACCTCCACGGTCTCGCCGACGCGCTCCTCGGCCCGCTGCGAGACAAGCTCCTCCGCGAGCCGCGAGACCCGGGCCAGCCGCTCGGCGACGACGTCCTCGTGCAGCTTGTTCTCGTACGTCGCCGCTTCCGTGCCCTCCTCGTCGGAGTACCCGAAGACGCCGATCGCGTCCAGCCGCGCGCCGTTCAGGAAGCGCTCCAGCTCGGCCAGGTCGTCCGCGCTCTCGCCCGGGAAGCCCACGATGAAGTTGGACCGCACGCCCGCGTGCGGGGCCCTGGCGCGGATCGTGTCGAGCAGTTCCAGGAACCGGTCGGTGTCTCCGAAGCGCCGCATCGCGCGCAGCACGCCGGGAGCCGAGTGCTGGAAGGACAGGTCGAAGTAGGGCGCGATCTTCGGCGTCGAGGTCAGTACGTCGATGAGCCCGGGCCGCATCTCGGCGGGCTGCAGATAGCTGACCCGCACCCGCTCGATCCCGTCGACCTCGGCGAGCTCCGGCAGCAGCGTCTCCAGGAGCCTGATGTCGCCCAGGTCCTTGCCGTACGAGGTGTTGTTCTCGGAGACCAGCATGATCTCCTTGACGCCCTGCTCGGCCAGCCAGCGCGTCTCCCCCAAGACGTCGGACGGCCGCCGCGAGATGAACGAGCCGCGGAAGGACGGGATGGCGCAGAAGGAGCAGCGACGGTCGCAGCCCGAGGCCAGCTTCACCGAGGCGACCGGAGAACCGTCGAGACGGCGCCGAAGCGGCGCACGGGGGCCCGAAGACGGAGCAAGCCCCTCCGGAAGATCGGCCGGTCCGTGCCCGGGAAGCGCGACCTCGACGGCGGACTCCTGCCGCTCGGCAGGGCTGATCGGCAGCAGCTTGCGGCGGTCCCGCGGGGTGTGCGCGGCGTGGATCCCGCCGTTCAGGATCGTCTGGAGCCGGTCGGAGATGTCCGCGTAGTCGTCGAAGCCCAGCACGCCGTCGGCCTCAGGGAGAGCCTCGGCGAGCTCCTTGCCGTACCGCTCGGCCATGCAGCCGACGGCGACGACGGCCTGGGTTCTGCCGTGTCCCTTGAGGTCGTTGGCTTCCAAGAGGGCGTCGACGGAGTCCTTCTTGGCGGCTTCGACGAAGCCGCACGTGTTCACGACGGCGACGTCCGCTTCCTCGGCGTCCTTCACGAGATGCCAGCCGTCCGCCTCCAAGCGGCCTGCGAGCTCCTCCGAGTCCACCTCGTTACGAGCGCAGCCAAGAGTGACGAGTGCGACGGTACGGCGTTCAGGCATGGGCTCAAGACTACTTCGTCCCACTGACAGCCCACGTCGACGGGGTTGGCCGTCCTTGGCCAACCCCGTACCCGCCTGCCCGAAAAACCCGGTGCCCGTCTGCCCCTTAATGCCGTGCGACTCAGCCGACCTCGGGGTCGCCCTTCGTGTACGTCAGCCGCGCGACCTCTCCGGGCCGGAACTCGTCGTCGATCTTCTTGCCGTTGACGTACAGCTGGAGCACACCCGCGCGACCGAGGACGAGGTCGATCTTCTCCTTGTCCTGGAAGGTCTTGGAGTCACCCTGGTCCAGGAAGCCGTCGAACAGCCGTCGGCCGTTGTGATCGTGGGCCGAGATCCAGCTGCGGCCGTCGGGGGCGGTCACCTTGACGGTCACCTTGTCCTGCGGCGCGGCCGCGATGGCGCTGTCCGAGGCGTCGGGCGTGGGGTCGGCGGGCTTGTCCGGCTTACGGTCGGCGGACTTGGTGGCGGTGGGCTTGGAACCCTCTGCGGTCTGCGTCTTCGCATCGGCACCGTCGTCACCGCCGCTGAACAGCGTGAACCCGACGAAACCGATCACGGCGACGATCGCGGCGACCATGGCCGCCGTCCAGTTGGGCCGCTGGCGCTCCGGACGGATCCGTTCCGCCTCGAACAGCGGTGCCGCCGGCGTCGGGGCCGGACGCCCGCCGTGCTCGGCGGCGTACTGCGTGAGCAGCGGATCCGGATCGATGTGCACGGCGCGTGCCAGGGTCCGGATGTGACCGCGCGCGTAGACGTCTCCGCCGCAGGCGGCGAAATCGTCCTGCTCGATCGCCTGCACGATGGCGATGCGGACCCGGGTGGCGTTACTGACATCGTCGACGGTCAGCCCTGCATCGATACGTGCCTGTCGCAGCGCACTGCCGATCGAGGGACGGTCGTCTTCTTCGAAGGGACGCTTGTCCTCAGGGAAGTTGTCCTCAGGGGAGTTGCCGATGGACACGGGGGCGCCTTTCGAGCGTGTAGCCACCTGTGCTGGAAGTTCAGTCTATGGGGGGTGCCAAAGGGTGGGGCAACCGGGCGGTATGACTTTGTACTCCATCAGAATGGCTGGACATCCTGATGGTGGGACACGCACCTGTCCCACCTCTCAACTTGACGTGCGCAGAAGGGAAACGGTTGCTCGCCGCTTCTTTACGGATGAGTCACGTTCGCGCATCGTCGACCCACTCGCGCAGGGACCCGGCCCGCACCGATTCCTGACGGTGATTCCTTACGGTTGAGCCTCCCCACGGATCACCGCGAGCACTCCGTCCAGCTCGTCAGGTTTCACAAGAACATCACGAGCCTTGGAACCCTCGCTCGGCCCGACGATGTTGCGGGACTCCATGAGGTCCATCAGCCGCCCGGCCTTGGCGAACCCGACGCGCAGCTTGCGCTGGAGCATCGAGGTGGATCCGAACTGCGTGGAGACGACGAGTTCGGCCGCCTGGCACAGCAGGTCGAGGTCGTCACCGATGTCCTCGTCGATCTCCTTCTTCTGCTTGGTGCCGACCACGACGTCGTCCCTGAAGACCGGCGCCATCTGATCCTTGCAGTGCTGTACGACCGCCGCGACCTCGTCCTCGGTCACGAAGGCGCCCTGCATACGGACCGGCTTGTTGGCCCCCATCGGCAGGAAGAGCCCGTCGCCCTTGCCGATCAGCTTCTCGGCGCCGGGCTGGTCGAGGATGACGCGGCTGTCGGCGAGCGAGGAGGTGGCGAAGGCGAGCCGGGACGGCACGTTCGCCTTGATCAGACCGGTGACGACGTCGACGGAGGGCCGCTGCGTGGCGAGGACGAGATGGATACCGGCCGCGCGCGCGAGCTGCGTGATCCGCACGATGGCGTCTTCCACGTCCCTGGGCGCGACCATCATCAGGTCCGCGAGCTCGTCGACGATCACGAGCAGATACGGGTACGGGTTGAGCTCGCGCTCGCTGCCTTCAGGCAGCTTCACCTTGCCGTTCCTGATGGCCTCGTTGAAGTCGTCGATGTGCCGGTACCCGAACGCCGCGAGGTCGTCGTAACGCAGATCCATCTCCCGTACGACCCACTGCAGCGCCTCGGCGGCCCGCTTCGGGTTGGTGATGATCGGCGTGATCAGGTGCGGAATGCCTTCGTACGCGGTGAGTTCGACGCGCTTGGGGTCGACGAGCACCATGCGGACGTCCTCGGGAGTCGCCCTGACCATGATCGACGTGATCAGACAGTTGATGCACGACGACTTACCGGACCCGGTCGCTCCGGCCACCAGCACGTGCGGCATCTTCGCGAGGTTGGCCATCACATAGCCGCCCTCGACGTCCTTGCCGAGCGCGACCAGCATCGGATGGTCGTCCTCGGCCGCGTCGGCCAGCCGCAGCACATCGCCCAGGTTGACCATCTCGCGGTCGGTGTTGGGGATCTCGATGCCGACCGCCGACTTGCCCGGGATCGGGCTGATGATCCGCACATCCGGGCTGGCGACGGCGTACGCGATGTTCTTGGTGAGCGCCGTGATGCGCTCGACCTTCACGGCGGGGCCGAGCTCGACCTCGTACCGCGTGACCGTCGGGCCGCGCGTGAAGCCGGTGACGGAGGCGTCGACCTTGAACTCGGTGAAGACGGTGGTGAGCGACTCGACGATGGCGTCGTTGGCGGCGCTGCGTGCCTTGCCGGGGCCGCCGCGCTCCAGGAGGTCGAGCGACGGCAGGGAGTACGTGATGTCGCCGGAGAGCTGGAGCTGTTCGGCGCGCGGCGGGAGTTCGCGCGGCTCCTGAGGGGGCGCCTTGGTCAGGTCGGCGACCTCGGCCTTCAGCATCTCCTGCTTGGGCTTGCCGCCCTTGCTGCGCGCGGCCGGCACCGGCGTCGTCTCCTGGTGCCCGCCACCCGTGTCCTCGCGGTCCCCGCGATCCGCCCCGACGCCCTGCGTCAGATCAGCCACGAGCGCCGAGGGCGGCATCCCGTGCATCACGGCACCGTCGAGCGCCGCTGCGGCAGCTGCGGCAACGTCCACCGCGTCCCTCTGCCGGTCTGCGCCGGGTTGCTCCACAGGGGGCCGCCTGGAGCGGCTGCGGCGCTTGGAGAGCGCCTCCTGCTCGGCGCTGTCCGGGTCGTACTCCTCGGTCGCCCGAGGCGCGGAGCGGCGCTTTCGGGAGCGCGCGGGCAGCGCCTCGCGCCACTGGTCGTCGTAGCGCTCGTCGTCCTCGCTGAAGTCGCCCTCGGCCGTCTTCGGCTGTACGAGGCCGAGCTTGGTGCCGAGCAGCCGAAGGCGCTGCGGAATGGCGTTCACGGGGGTCGCCGTGACGACCAGGAGCCCGAAAACGGTGAGCAGCACGAGGAGCGGTACGGCCAGGATCTGGCCCATCGTGTACGTCAGCGGCGTCGCCGCGCCCCAGCCGATGAGCCCGCCGGCGTCCCGTATCGCCTGCATGCCGTCGCTGCGCGCGGGCGCGCCGCAGGCGATGTGGACCTGGCCGAGTACGCCGATGACGAGCGCGGACAGGCCGATGACGATACGTCCGTTGGCCTCTGGCTTCTCGGGGTGCCGGATGAGTCGTACGGCGATCACTGCGAGCAGGAGCGGCACCAGCAGGTCGAGGCGGCCGAAGGCGCCGGTCACCAGCAGCTCGACGAGGTCGCCGACAGGACCGCGGAGGTTGGACCAGGTGCCCGCGGCGACGATCAGGGCGAGGCCGAGCAGCAGCAGGGCGAGTCCGTCCTTTCGATGCGCCGGGTCGAGCCCCTTCGCGCCCCTCCCTATGCCTCGGAACACGGCGCCGACGGCGTGCGCGACAGCGAGCCAGAGGGCGCGTACGAGCTTGAACACACCCCCGGTGGGACTGGGCGCCGGCCTGGGTGGCGCTTTCTTGGCCGGGGCCTTCTTCGCAGGAGCCTTCTTGGCCGGGGCTTTCTTCGCAGGGGCCCTCTTCGCCGCAGCCTTCTTCGGAGCGGCCGCCTTCTTCGCGGTCGACTTCTTGGCTGCGGGCTGACGTGAGGCCATGAGGGTGAGGTTACCGGGGGAGACCTCTGCGGACACGTGTGCCTTGCGCTTCACCCATTCGTGTCGCCCCCAATGAGGCGTCAAGTTGACGGCACCTCAACCGTCGCACTGGCTCGCCGCCGTTGTGCAAACTCAGTTCTGCGAAGGCAGCGAAGCAGCGCCGTTCCCCGAGCCCGGTTCCAGCGCGTCAAGCGCCCTGCGCAGTCCCGTGAGTTTGCGCTCGAGATGCGCCGCGGTCGCCACCGCCGCCGCATCCGCCGAGTCGTCGTCGAGCTGCTTGGAGAGCGCCTCGGCCTGCTCCTCCACGGCCGCGAGGCGCGCGGAGAGTTCGGCGAGCAGTCCGGCAGGTTCCTTGGCCTCCGCGCTCTTGCCGCCACCGCCCTCCAGTTGGAGCCTCAACAGCGCCGCCTGCTCACGGAGTTGGCAATTCTTCATGTAGAGCTCGACGAACACGGAGACCTTCGCCCGCAGCACCCACGGGTCGAACGGCTTGGAGATGTAGTCCACCGCGCCCGCCGCGTATCCCCGGAAGGTGTGGTGCGGGCCGTGGTTGATGGCGGTGAGGAAGATGATCGGGATGTCCCGGGTCCTCTCCCGCCGCTTGATATGCGCGGCGGTCTCAAAACCGTCCATGCCCGGCATCTGGACATCCAGCAGAATGACCGCGAAATCGTCCGTGAGCAGTGCTTTGAGCGCTTCCTCCCCGGACGATGCCCGAACCAGTGTCTGATCGAGCGCAGAGAGGATCGCCTCCAGCGCCAGCAGATTCTCCGGCCGGTCATCGACCAGGAGGATCTTGGCCTTCTGCACCATGGCCCGTCCTCCTCGCCCCGGCAGTGCACCGGGCGCCGCCCCAGGGGACGACTCCCTTACGCCGCCCGTCCTTGTGCCGGTCATGGTAGCCGCACCCCGCCTGTCGCCACACCCTGTCACCGCGATGTCACTGTGCACGTAGCAGAAACGCGGCAGGAGACCAGAAGGTTCCCCGAATCTCGGGTTTCTACACAGGGCCGGGCACAGTCAGTCAACAGCACCGCGCGCCATGATCCCCCATGCTCACTGCGCACTTGAACAGGGGGACCCGATCCGGTCATCGCTCGCGCATCCACCGGTCCATCACCTCGAGCAGATGATCGGGATCGACCGGCTTCGTCACATAGTCGGAAGCCCCCGACTCGATCGCCTTCTCGCGGTCGCCCTTCATCGCCTTCGCGGTGAGGGCGATGATCGGCAGGCCGGCGAACTGGGGCATCCGGCGGATCGCCGTCGTGGTCGCGTACCCGTCCATCTCGGGCATCATGATGTCCATCAGGACGACCGTGAGGTCGTCATGCTGCTCCAGGACCTCGATGCCCTCGCGGCCGTTCTCGGCATACAGCACCGACAGACCGTGCTGCTCCAGGACGCTGGTGAGCGCGAACACATTGCGGATGTCGTCGTCGACGATCAGCACCTTCTCGCCCTCGAAGTGGAAGACGTCCCTCGGCCGGCCGGACGCCTCCTCACCGCGCGCGGCCCAGGGCTCCTGGATCTGGCCCTGCTGCCCCGACAGCACGGGCCGCTGCCCGGCAGAGGGCAGCGACCTGCGGCGCCGCCTGAAGAGTGCGGCGGCCCCATTCTGTGTCTCCTGGTACGACTTGACCTCGGCGGGCGTCTCCACAGGGGCCCCGTCGTCGACCTCCGCGGGCAGCGCGAGCGCTCCGTTGTCCATCGCCGGCGCCGCGAGCTGCGGGTAGCCCTGCGGCGGCAGTTCGCTCGCATGCAGTGGCAAATACAGGGTAAACGTGGAGCCCCGTCCCGGCTCGCTCTGCGCATGGATCTCGCCGCCCAGCAGCCGCGCGATCTCCCGCGAGATGGACAGCCCCAGTCCCGTACCGCCGTACTTCCTGCTCGTCGTGCCGTCCGCCTGCTTGAACGCCTCGAAGATCACCCGCATCTTGCTGGCCGCGATACCGATTCCGGTGTCGGTCACGGAGAACGCGATCAGATCGGCGTCCGCATCCCGTAGCGAGCCCGCCTCCAGGAGCTGCTCCCGGATGGCGACGGGAACGTCCGCGCCGGCGGGCCGGATGACCAGTTCGACCGCCCCCGAGTCGGTGAACTTCACCGCGTTGGACAGCAGGTTGCGCAGCACTTGGAGGAGCCGCTGCTCGTCCGTGTGCAGCGTGGCGGGCAGTTCGGGAGAGACGCGTACGGAGAAATCGAGGCCCTTCTCTGCCGTCAGCGGACGGAAAGTGGCCTCTACGTAGTCGACGAGTTGGACCAGAGCGATCCGCGTCGGCGATACGTCCATCTTCCCCGCCTCGACCTTGGACAGGTCGAGGATGTCGTTGATCAGCTGGAGCAAGTCGGAGCCGGCTCCATGGATCGTCTCGGCGAACTCGACCTGCTTCGGAGTGAGGTTGGAGTCCGCGTTGTCGGCGAGCAGTTTGGCGAGGATGAGCAGCGAGTTGAGCGGCGTACGCAGCTCGTGCGACATGTTGGCGAGAAACTCGCTCTTGTAGCGCATGGAGACCGCGAGTTGCTCGGCGCGCTCCTCCAGGACCTGCCGCGCCTCCTCGATCTCGGTGTTCTTGACCTCGATGTCGCGGTTCTGCCGGGCCAGCAGCTCGGCCTTCTCCTCCAGTTCGGCGTTGGAAGCCTGAAGGGCCTTCTGCCGGTTCTCCAACTCGGCCGACCGCTCCCTCAGTTGCTCGGTCAGCTCCTGCGACTGCTTGAGCAGCACCTCGGTCTTGGTGTTGACGGCGATCGTGTTGACGCTCGTCGCGATCATCTCGGCGATCTGGTTGAGGAAGTCCTTCTGGATCTGCGTGAACGGCTGGAACGACGCCAGCTCGATCACCCCCAGAACGGTCCCCTCGAAGAGCACCGGCAGCACGATGACATGCGCCGGAGGCGCCTCACCGAGCCCGGAGGCGATCTTCAGGTACCCCGGCGGCACATTGTCGACGAGAATCGTCCGCTTCTCCTTGGCGGCCGTCCCGATCAGCGTCTCTCCGGGCCGGAACGACGTCGGCATGGACCCCATGGAGTAGCCGTAGTGCCCGAGCATGCGCAGTTCGTACGAGTCGTCGCCCGCGGCGCCCACATCCTTGCCGTCGTCCAGCGGCATCGCCAGGAAGAACGCGCCGTGCTGCGCCGAGACCACCGGAGTCAGCTCGCTCATGATCAGCGAGGCCACGTCGGCGAGGTCGCGGCGGCCCTGCATCAGACCGGAGATACGGGCCAGGTTGCCCTTCAGCCAGTCCTGTTCCTCGTTGGCGATGGTGGTGTCGCGCAGGTTGGCGATCATCTTGTTGATGTAGTCCTGAAGTTCCTGGATCTCGCCGGAGGCGTCCACGTCGATCTTCAGGTTGAGGTCGCCGCGGGTCACCGCGGTCGCCACGCGCGCGATGGCGCGTACCTGCCGGGTCAGGTTCCCTGCCATCTCGTTCACCGACTCGGTGAGGTCGCGCCAGGTGCCGTCGACGTCGCGCACGCGCGCCTGGCCGCCCAACTGCCCCTCGGTGCCCACCTCGCGGGCGACGCGGGTGACCTCTTCGGCGAAGGACGAGAGCTGGTCGACCATCGTGTTGATGGTGGTCTTGAGTTCCAGGATCTCGCCGCGTGCGTCGATGTCGATCTTCTTGGTCAGGTCGCCCTTGGCGATGGCCGTGGTGACCATCGCGATGTTGCGCACCTGGCCGGTCAGGTTGGACGCCATGCCGTTCACGGACTCGGTGAGGTCCTTCCACGTACCGGCGACCCCCGGAACGTGCGCCTGACCGCCGAGGATGCCGTCCGTGCCCACCTCACGGGCCACCCGCGTCACCTGGTCGGCGAACGAACTCAGCGTCCGCACCATCGTGTTGACCGTGTCCGCGAGCTGGGCGACCTCGCCGCTCGCCTCGACCGTGACCTTCTTGGTGAGGTCGCCGTTGGCCACCGCCGTCGCGACCTGGGAGATGTTGCGCACCTGGCCGGTGAGGTTGTTGGCCATCACGTTGACGTTGTCGGTCAGGTCCTTCCAGATGCCGGAGACACCGGGCACCCGCGCCTGACCGCCGAGACTGCCGTCCGTGCCCACCTCACGGGCCACCCGCGTCACTTGCTCGGCGAAGTTGGACAGCTGGTCCACCATCGTGTTGACGGTGGTGACCAGGGCGAGGATCTCGCCCTTCGCGTCGACGGTGATCTTCTTGGACAGGTCGCCGTTGGCGACCGCCGTGGTGACCTCGGCGATGTTCCGCACCTGAATGGTGAGGTTGTTCGCCATGAAGTTGACGGACTGCGTGAGGTCCTTCCAGGTGCCGGAGACACCCTGCACCTCGGCCTGACCGCCGAGGATGCCTTCCGTGCCTACCTCACGGGCCACCCGCGTGACCTGCTCGGCGAAGTTCGAGAGCTGGTCCACCATCGTGTTGAGGGTGTTCTTCAGCTCCAGGATCTCCCCGCGCGCGTCCACGTCGATCTTCTGCGACAGGTCACCGCGCGCCACCGCGGTCGCGACCTGCGCGATGTTGCGCACCTGGGCGGTGAGGTTGCCGGCCATACCGTTCACGGAGTCGGTCAGATCGCGCCACACGCCGGCGACACCGGGCACCTGGGCCTGACCGCCCAGCCGGCCCTCCGTGCCCACCTCGCGGGCCACCCGGGTCACCTGGTCGGCGAACGCCGAGAGCTGGTCCACCATCGTGTTGAGGGTGTTCTTCAGCTCCAGGATCTCCCCGCGCGCGTCCACGTCGATCTTCTGCGACAGGTCACCGCGCGCCACGGCCGTCGTCACCTGGGCGATCTGCCGCACCTGGGAGGTGAGGTTGCCCGCCATGAAGTTGACGGAGTCGGTGAGCTCCTTCCACGTGCCGGAGACTCCGTCCACGCGGGCCTGGCCGCCAAGCCGGCCCTCGGTGCCCACGTCCCGGGCCACACGCGTGACCTCGGCGCCGAACGCGGAGAGCTGGTCCACCATCGTGTTCACGGTGTTCTTCAGCTGGAGCATCTCGCCGGAGACGTCCACCGTGACCTTCTGCGACAGGTCGCCGTTGGCCACCGCCGTCGTCACCTGCGCGATGTTCCTCACCTGTCCGGTGAGGTTCCGGAACGCCGTGTTGACGGAGTCCGTCAGGTCCTTCCACGTACCGGCCGCGCCCGGCACCGCCGCCTGGCCGCCCAGCTCACCCTCGACGCCGATCTCCCGCGCCACTCGCGTGACTTCAGCACCGAAGGACGACAGCTGGTCGACCATCGTGTTGACGGTGTTCTTCAGCTCCAGCATCTCGCCGGCGACCTCGACGCTGACCTTCTGCGACAGGTCACCGTTGGCCACCGCCGTCGTCACCGCGGCGATGTCCCGAACCTGAGTGGTGAGATTCCGGAAGACCGTGTTCACCGAATCGGTGAGGTCCTTCCACGTTCCCGCCGCACCCGGCACGTTCGCCTGCCCGCCGAGCCGTCCCTCGCCGCCGACCTCGTTGGCCACACGCGTGACCTCGTCCGCGAACGTACGCAGCGTCTCGGTCATCTGGTTGATCGTCTCGGCGAGCTGCGCCATCTCACCGCGCGCCGAAACCGTCACCTTCTGCGACAGGTCACCGTTGGCGACCGCCGTCGTCACCTGCGCGATCCCGCGGACCTGAGCCGTCAGATTGCCGGCCATAAGATTCACCGAATCGGTGAGGTCCTTCCACACACCGGCCACACCGGGCACCTGCGCCTGGCCGCCGAGCTCGCCCTCCGTGCCGACCTCGCGCGCGACTCGCGTCACCTCGGAGGAGAACGAGGAAAGCTGGTCCACCATCGTGTTGACGGTGTTCTTGAGTTCCAGCATCTCGCCGGCCACATGAACCGTGACCTTCCGGGACAAGTCACCCTTGGCGACCGCCGTCGTCACCAGCGCGATGTCGCGAACCTGAGCCGTCAGCCGGTACGCCATCGTGTTGACCGAATCCGTGAGGTCCTTCCACGAACCGGACATCCCGCGCACACGGGCCTGCCCGCCCAGCTTGCCCTCCGTGCCGACCTCACTGGCCACACGCGTGACCTCGTCGGTGAACGTGGACAACTGGTCGACCAGGTTGTTGACCGTACGACCCACCTTCAGGAACTCCCCGCGCAGCGGATGCCCACTGCCGTCCGGGGCCTGCGCCCGCAGTTCCATACGCGGCGACAGATCACCGTCGGCCACCGCGGACAGCACCCGCCCGACCTCGGAGACCGGGCGCACGAGGTCGTCGACCAGTGCGTTGGACGCGTCGATCGCCGAGGCCCAGGACCCCTCGCAGACGCCCGTCTCCAGGCGCTCCGTGAGCTTTCCCTCGCGGCCGACCATGCGCCGTACGCGCGACAGTTCGCCCGTCAGATGCAGATTGCGGTCGGCCACCTCATTGAAAACTGCCGCAATTTCGGACATAACGCCGTCACCGGACACGGTCATCCGCTTGCGGAAGTTCCCGTCCCGCATCGACTCCAGGGCCACGAGCAGTCTGTTCAGCGCAGCGGTGTCCACCTCGGTGGTTCCGTTGCGCGGTTTGCGCTGGTTACTCAGGGACTGTCCGCCTTTCGCGCGCGCTTTGTCGCCCCGCGTCGCTGCGCCAGACTCCACTGTGTCCCTCCCGCAAGGGTCGACCATTATTGCTCGGGGTGTTCGGGCAGTGCACTGCGTGCTTGGACCATCTCTTGAAGCCTGCCCAGTGTTTCACCGTGCCTGAACCAGGCCATAACAGTTCGGCAGCTTCGCACATCGTCCGCACACACCCTCCCGGACGGAAACACTGTGGTGACCGGCATCCGCATGGACGGCGAAGGTAAGTAACCTTGCATGCGGCTGTCCAGCCACACCGGTCCGTCCGGCCTGGGCGGTGGCACGAGCACGAGCGGGCAGGCATCGGAGGGGCGGCCTCACCATGACCACCGGAGTGCATCCTGGGGGACAGCCCCAGGATCCCGGACCGACAGGAAACCGCCGTCTGCCGCGGCAGGGGCGAGTCGGCCACGAAGCCCTGCCCGAAGAGACCCGGACAAGGAGTGCTGTGATCACCGCTCGCGCGGCCGCCAGCTTCGACCCCGTCGGACGGTCCGTCGCAACCGCTCGGTCGTTCGTCCGCGACACCCTCCAGGGCTGGGGTTTCGGTGACATCGTCGACGACGCCGTGGTCCTCACCAGCGAACTCGTCACCAACGCCGTGGTGCATGCGGGCACGTCCGCCGATGTCCTGTGTCTGCGCACCGAGGACGGCGTACGCATCGAAGTAGCGGACCGCTACCCGGAGCGAGAGATTCCACTCCAGGCGGCGGCCGTCAACATGGGCAGCCCCGACCGCGAAGGTGGACGAGGCCTCCAGCTGTGCGCGGCCCTGGCCGCCTGCTGGGGTGTCGAGTACACGCCCACCCACAAGCAGGTCTGGTTCCAACTCGACCTCCCCGACCGCCCGGTGGGCACCCGTGCGGCCGGCCCCTCGCTGCCCGCCGACCTCCTGCCCCTCGCCGACGGCCGCGTACGCGTCGCCGTCGTCCAGATCGACCGCTCCGGCGCCATCTCCGCCTGGAGCGAGGACGCGGAGGAGCTCTTCGGGTACGCCGCCGAGCAGGTCATCGGCAAGCCGCTGACCGACCTCGCGGCCTGGCCGCACACCCCCGGCACCAGCACCGGCATCGCCGAAGCCCTCCAGCTCTCGCGCTGGGAGGGCAGTTACGGCATCCGCGGCGCCAACGGCCGCGTGACGCCTGTGTACGCCTCGCATCTGCGCGTCCGCGACACCGGCGGCGAGCCCTCCACCGTCTGCCTCCTCGTACGGGATCACGAGCGCGCCGTCCTTCAGACTCCCCTGCGCGTACCCGCCGCGGACTCGGCGACACTCTCAGAAGGCGGTCAGGGCACCGACCCCTTCGAGGTGTTCATCGGCTCCCCGGCCCCGGACGATCTCGACGGCCTCCTCCAGCGCACCGTGGAGCGCGCCCGCGACATGCTCGACGGCGACTCCGCCTTCCTCCTCCTGGCCACCGACGACGAGACCGAACTGGAGGTACGTGCCTCCACCGGGCTCCCCTCCGCCCGCCAGCGCTTCGCTCGCGTCCCCGTGGAGGCGGGCCCCGGCCGGTACGGCTCGGCCCGGATGCCGGCCGTCCACGACGACCTCACGGCCGTTCCGGGCGCCGTACCGCTGCTGAGCGGCACGGGCATGCGGTCGGTCGTCACGGTCCCACTGAAAGTCGAGGGCCGCCTCACAGGCTCGCTCGGCGTCGCGGCCGAGTCCCCTGCGCGGTATTCAAACGAAGAGGCCCTGCGCCTCCAGTTCGCCGCCGACCGCATCGCCCTCGCCGTCGAATCGGCCCGCCTGGGCGAGCTGGAGCGTCTGCGCCGGGGCTCGCTGTCCTTCCTCGTAGAGGCCTCCGACCTCCTCGCGGGCACCCTGGACCGCGATCAGACACTGGCCCTCATGGCACAGATGACGGTCCCGACCCTGGCCACCTGGTGTGCCGTCTACACGATTGCCGACCAGGCCTCGGACCCGTATCTCTCGTACGTCCTGCATGAAGACGAGGAGCGCATCGACGGCCTCAAGGCGCTCCTCTCCAAGATTGCCCCTCCTGACCCGGTCCCGACCCCTGGTGCCCGCGTCTGGTCGGCCCCGGCCGAGGCGGCCCACGAGGCGGCCCTGCGCACCTCCATGCGCAGCCTGGGCCGCGGAGAGCCCGCGACGGTCAGCTCCGGCATCGGCACCACCCTCGCCACGGCCTCGGCGGTCGGCGGCGAGACGGTCGTACTCCCCCTGGTGGCCCGCAATCGCGTCATCGGCATGCTGACGCTCGGCAAGCCGACGGACGAACACTTCCGTCAGGAGATCCTGGAACTCGCCGAGGACCTCTCCCGCCGGGCCGCCCTGGCCCTGGACAACGCCCGCCTGTACTCCGAGCGCATGGCCATCAGCCAGTCCCTCCAGCGCAGCCTCCTGCCGCCCGAGCTCCCGGTCATCGAGGGTGTGGAGGTCGAGGTCATCTACCGCGCGGCAGGCGAGGGCAACGAAGTCGGCGGCGACTTCTACGACGTCTTCCCGATCCGCGACGGCGCGTACGGCTTCGCCATCGGCGATGTCTGCGGTACGGGACCGGAGGCCGCCGCCGTCACCGGCCTGGCCCGCCACGCCCTCCGCCTCCTCGCCCGCGAGGGTTTCGGCGGCCCGGCCGTCCTGGAGCGCCTCAACTCCGCGATCCTCGACGAGGGCGCCCGCAGCCGCTTTCTCACGCTCCTGTACGGCGAGTTGTGGCCCCAGGACGACGGCAGCGCCGTCCTGAAGATCGTCTGCGCCGGCCATCCGCTCCCGCTGCGCCTGCGCCAGGACGGCACGGTCGAACCGGCCGCCGAACCGCAGCCCCTCCTCGGCGTGATGGACGACCTCGAGCTGTACGAGCAGACAGTGACGCTCGATCCGGGCGATGTCCTCCTGTGTGTGACGGACGGCGTCACCGAACGCCGCGAAGGCACCCGCATGTTGGGCGACGACGGCCTCACGGACGTCCTCACCACCTGCACGGGCTTGACCGCCGGCGCGGTCGCCGCCCGCATCATGCGCGCGGTCGAACGCTTCGCCTCCGACGCCCCGTCAGACGACATGGCGATCCTGGCCATGCGCGTGCCGGGCCTCCACAAGGATTGACACAACAGCTGACGCGCTGAAGTCCCAGAACAAGTCCAGGCATACGAAAAGGCCTCCGCCCAATCGGGCGGAGGCCTTCCCGTCAGAGCCCCCAAACGGAATCGAACCGTTGACCTTCTCCTTACCATGGAGACGCTCTACCGACTGAGCTATAGGGGCCTGTCACGCTCTCGGGTTTCCCCGCGGCGACGCCATAGATCATACCCCGAACAGCAGAGTGCTCCCACCATGTTCGACACCGGGCGCGACTAGAAGGCAGGCTGCAACAACCCACCGAGCGCATTGCACGCAGACACCATTCGATGCATCTCACGCTTCGTCAAAGCAGCCTCCACGGGCAGCGCCAGCGTCTCATCGGCGGCGCGCTCGGTCTCCGGCAGATACACGTCCCGCCGGAATCCGGGCATCCGGTGCACAGGCGTCTTCACCGGCACCCAGCACTCAACTCCCCTGGCGCGCACGGCCCGTGCGAAAGCGTCCCGGTCCGGCCGCCCATTGCCCGGCACCCGCACAACGTACTGCTGGTACGTATGCCCCACGCCACCCTCCGGCGTCCGCACCCCGCTCAACCGCCTGTCCAGATAAGCGGCATGAGCCCTGCGCTGCTCGACCTCGTCGTACGGTGCCTTCGACTCGCTCAGCTCCAGCACCAGGAGACCATGCCGCTGCCCAGCGCGCCGCAGCCCGGCGAGGTCAGCAGACCGACCGAAGCGGTGTACGGCGACGACAGCCACCGTCCGCGGCCCGACGACAGCATCGACGGCGGCGGCATCAAGGCAGTACGTGGCCGGGTCGATGTCAGCGAACACCGGCATCGCACCGGTCAGGCTCACGGCCTCGGCGACCTCGACGTTCCCGAACGCCGGCACGATGACCTCGTCACCAAGTCCGACGCCCGCGGCCCTGAGCATTCCTACAGTCCCCATGCCCGGGATGCTTCTCGCGCAACGTGAACGCCAAGTGACGCACAACAAAAAAGAGCTGGTCCCCAAACCGAAGTTCGGGGACCAGCTCTTTCAATTTTTGTTCGGCGGTGTCCTACTCTCCCACAGGGTCCCCCCTGCAGTACCATCGGCGCTGTAAGGCTTAGCTTCCGGGTTCGGAATGTAACCGGGC
>NZ_BAAASJ010000028.1:0-34038 GCF_039532825.1 Streptomyces vastus | reverse complement strand
CCCCGGTTCAGACTGCCCCCAGCTTCTACCGAGTCGCTGCGACGACTCGGTGGTGACGGTCTCCCACCGCCACTCGATGAAACAGCGCCTCGTGGCGCACAAGGAGGAACTTGTACCCCCGCATCACGAGGCGTCCCCCTTCTCCTTCTTCCACGGGCGCTCCCACTGGGTGTTGATGTACTTCTCCACCGTCGCCGCCGACACCGCACCGACCGAAGCAGCGAAGTACGACGACGACCACAGCGTGGGCATGCGGCTCTTGAGGTGCGGGAACTCCGCCCGCAGCACGCGAGAGGTGAAGCCCTTGAACTGGTTCGCGACGTACGACGCCGACGACTTCGGGTCGTGCTTGACGAACAGGTGCACGTGGTCCGGCATCACCTCAAGGGCAATGATCTCCCACCCGCGCTCCTCAGCCTTCTGCCGGATCAGCTCATCCAGGCGGACGGCGACTCGGCCACCGAGGACCGGACGGCGGTACTTCGGGCACCACACCACGTGGAGCCCGAGGTCGTACACGCCGCCGGAGAACCGGCGAACCTTCCTGGTCGCAGCCACACGATCACTATACACACGCCGCAGGTCTAGCACTCCAGAGAGGTGGAATCAGATGAACAGCACAGATCCGTGCATACAGTTGTGGTCAGAGCAGTACTCAGAAGCCATTCCCCACCCCACTCCAGCGGGGCGTCCCCTGGCTAGGTCCTGATGGCACGGATGCCGTCGGCCGAGCGGCGTCAACAGCTCACCGAGGCCGCGATCCGTGCGATGACCCGAGACGGCGTCCCCCGGACGACGACCCGGTCCATCGCCGCCGAGGCGGGCGTGTCACTGAGCGTCTTCCACTACTGCTTCGACTCCAAGCAGGCCCTGATCGAGTCCGTCATCGAGACGATCACCGGTCATTACGTCACGGTGGTGAAGGAAGCGATCCGGCCGAAGGCCACCCTGCGGGAGACCATCGGGGCCGGCTTCCAGGCCTACTGGGACCATGTGTCCGCCAATCCTGGCGAGCACATGCTCACGTATGAACTGACTCAGTACGCCCTGCGCCAACCCGGGTTCGAGCACCTGGCACGACGGCAGTACGAGCTGTACTCCGACACATACGCCGAACTCATCGAACAGCTCCGGCACAGCATGAACTTCGAACTCCGCGTACCCGTCCCCGTGTTGGCCCGCTATCTGGCCGCCATGACCGACGGCCTGACTCTGAACTTCCTCGTCCTCGGCGATGACGCGGCCTGGGCGGACATTCTCGACACGATCACCGACCACGTCGCCGGCCTCGTCCGGGACGAGGCACCCGCGGCGACCTGAACACCGGGCTCCGCCCCTGGCTGGCAGGGCCTCGGAGCCGATCGGGGGCGGGCGGGTGCCCCACGGTCATGACGTGCCGCCTCTCTCAGCCCTTCACCGCGCCGGACGTGAGCCCTTGGACGATGTGGCGACTGGCGAAGGCGAACAGCAGCATCGTGGGCAGGATGGTGAGGACCGCCGCCGCGGACATGGAGCCCCAGTCGATGTTGAAGCTGGAGATGAATCCGTTCAGGGCCGTGGGAACGGTCTTTTTGGTGTCGCTGTTCATCAGCGTCACGGACAGGAAGAGTTCGTTCCAGCAGTTGACGAAGTTGAAGATGAACGCGGCCACGATCCCGGGACGCATCACTGGCAGCAGCACCCGGAACAGCGCCCCGAACCGGGACAGGCCGTCGATCATGGCGGCCTCCTCCAGCGCGTCGGGGATGTTCTCGAAGAAGCCGCGGAGCATCACCGTGCAGAACGGGATGCAGACGGCGATGTAGACGAGGATGAGCCCGAGCCGGTTGTCGACCAGCTTGAGGTCGGTCATCAGCAAGTACAGCGGTCCCAGCGCGATGAAGGTCGGGATCATCTGGGTGACCAGGGCGGCCATCAGCAGCGCGGACTTGGTACGGAACTCGAAGCGGGCCAGTACGTACGCCGACAGCATCGAGATCGCCGTGGCGACCGCGCCCGCGACGGTCGCCACGATGAGGCTGTTGGTGAGGTAGACGCCGAAGTCGGCCTTGCCGAACAGCCCGCTGTAGTTCTCGAGCGAGAAGCGCTCGGGCCAGTAGGCGATCGGGAAGGTGAAGATGTCGCCGGGCGCCTTCAGCGACGTGATGGTGATCCAGTAGAGCGGGAAGACGGTGAAGACCAGCCACAGCCCCAGGAAGGTGAACTTGGTGGCCCGGCCGGCCGTGGACTCCTTGCCGATCACGGCTTCACCTCTCGCTTCTCGCGCGTGGCCAGGAGGAAGAAGACCGCGAACACCAGCAGCGTGGCGACCACGATGAGGCCGAGGGCGGAGGCTCTGCCGTAGTCGCCCTGCTGGGTGATCTTGATCATCCAGGTGGTCACGATGTGCGTCTCGTTGTTGGGTCCGCCGCCGGTCATTCCGAAGATCAGGTCGGGGAAGTTGAAGATCCAGATGACCCGCAGCAGCACGGTCAGCGCGAGGGTGACCCTGATGTACGGGATCGTGATCTGGAACAGCGTGCGCACCTTGCCGGCTCCGTCGAGCGCCGCCGCCTCGTACAACTCCTCGGGGACGGACTGCAGGGCGGCCAGGATCATGATCGTGAAGAAGGTGACCCCATACCAGACGTTGGCGACCACGACGGCGAACATCGCGGTCTTCGGGTCGGCCAGCCAGGCGACCGGCTCGTCGATCAGCCCGGCCTTCTGCAGCAGGTCGTTGACGACGCCGAACTCGCTGTTGAACAGCCAGCGGAACAGGATGCCGATGAGGAATCCGGAGATCGCCCAGGGGAAGAAGACCAGCGCCTGGTAGAGGCCGCGGAAGCGGAACTTCCGGCGCAGCCACAGGGCGAGGGCGAACCCGATCACCAACTGGGGCAGGATCGAACCGAACACCCACACGGCGGTGTTGGTGAGGACGGTGCCCCAGGCGGGGTCGGCGAAGACGTCACGGAAGTTCTTCAGGCCCACCCAGGAGGTGTCGCTCAGGTCCGTCAGATTCCAGTTACGGAAGGCCATCTGACTGCCGGCGATCATGGGGTAGTACGTGAAGACCGCCACGAAGATCGCGGCCGGGGCCATGAAGGCGGCGATGAGCAGCCCGCGCCGGGAGGTGAACTCCGGCTTGCGGCGGCCCCGTTCGGTGCCTCGGGCGGGCGGGGCTCCCCCCTTCCGGTTCCGGGAGGAGCCCGCCGACGCCGTTTTCATCGTTTCCGTCGTACTCGTACTCGTACTCGAACTCGTCGTTTCGGACGCGGACGGCATTTTGCCTAGTCCTCCTGCTGCCACTTCTCGGTCCAGTACGCGTCCCAGCCGGCCAGCAGCGCCTTGGGCGTCAGCTTGCCGAGCACCATCTTCTGCACGTCGGCGTCCGCCTTCTGCTGCCACTCGGTCCACCAGGCGACGCCGCGCGGCTGGCTGACGTTGAGGTACTTCTCCGGCTGCTCCGTCATGGTGACGTAACTGGACCAGGGGCCGGTCTTGTAGAACGGGTCCTCGGTGGCCGACTTGAGGATCGGCACCAGGCTGTTCTTCTTGGTGAAGGTCGTCGACGCCTCGCCCTCGGAGAGGAACTCGACCAGCTTGACGGCCTCGGCCTTGTTCTTGCTGCCGTCCGCGACGCCCCATCCGGCGGTGGCCAGCGGCTGGACGGTCTTGCCGCTGGGGCCTGCCACCAGCGGGGCGGTGTCCCACTGCTCCTTCGCGATCGCCTTGGACTCCGAGACCGTGGCGATCACTTCGGGATCCTGGAGCAGGAAGGCCGTGGAGCCGTTGGAGAAGCCCTCGACCATCTCCGGATAGCCCCAGGACACGGACGACTTCGGGGACGCCTGCTTGAAGAGCTTGAGGTAGGTCTCCATGGCGTCGAGGGCCTCGGGCACGGAGAAGATCGTGCTGCCGTCCTTCAGCTTGAAGCCGTTGGCGGGGTCGATCTCGTCGGCGACGTACGCCTCGATGACGGCGGTGGCGTTGCCGTTGGCGTTGGCCCCGCCGCGGAAGGCGTACCCGTAGCGGCGCTTCGCCGGGTCGTGGATGGCGGAGGCCTGCTTCAGCAGCTCGTCCCAGGTGGCCGGCGGCGCGCTGAAGCCGGCCTCCTTGATCAGGTCGGTGCGGTAGAAGACGCTCAGGCCGTAGAAGCCGTACGGGACGAAGTACGTCTTGCCGTCGGCGTTCTCGGAGGCCTTGACGGCGTTCTCCGTCATGGCCTCCCAGCCCTTCCAGCCGGTGAGGTCCTTCTTCATGTCGTAGAGCCAGCCGTTGTTCGACCACGGGCCCACGGTGGTGTCCCGCACCTCGAGGGTGTCCACGCCACTACCGGACTGGAGCATCTGCTGGATCTTCTGGTCGGCCTGCTCGGTGGGCGGCGAGACCAGATTGACCTTGATCTTGGGGTTCTGCTGTTCGAAGTCCGCTATGAGGTCCTTCAGCAGATCCGTGCGGGCGGGGTTCGTCAGGCTCTCGACCATGTTCAGGGTGACCGTTCCGCCTGCGCCACCACCACCGCTCACGGTGGAGCATCCGGTCAGCGCCAACGCGCCGGCCGTGCCGAGGGCGAGAGCTACCGTCCTTCTTCTCATCATGCCGACCTCTTCCTTGGATGCGGCCGCGCCGGCGGCGGCTTCGGGGACGGGGGTTTCGCGGTGCCGCGCCGCTACGGCGCGGCGGGGTGTTCGCGGGCCGCGCGGGCCCACTCGCCGAGGACGGGGACGCAAGTCTCGGCGAAGTACTCGTAGTCGGCGGCGGTGTTGTAGACGTGCGCGGACAGCCGCAGATAACCGGTGCCGCCGAAGCTGGTGAAGGCCGTCTCCACGCCCAGTTCCCGGGCGGCCCGGTCGCGCAGCGCGTCGGCCTCGACGCGGCTGGCGCCCAGTCCCGCCGGCAGCCGCACCAGCCGCATTCCGGGTACCGGCATGCCCACGTCGACGGCGCTGGGTTCGCCGGTGAGCTCGGCGAAGGCGGCGCCGACGACGCGCTCGGCGTAGCCGACCAGGTCGTCCATGTACTGGCGGGCGGTCCCCCAGCCCCAGGTGCGCTCGATGAGGTCCAGCGCCGTCGGCGCCGCCAGATAGCTGGTGAGGTCCATCGTGCCCTGCTGGTCGAAGCGGTCGGGATACGGATCGGCGGCGGCCCACGAGTCGATCAGGGGGTAGAGCTGCTCGCGCCGCGGGCCGCGGGCGACCAGCGCGGCGGTGCCGCGCGGTGCGCAGCCCCACTTGTGCAGGTTTCCGGCCCAGAAGTCGCACGTCACACCGTCGAGGGGGGCGGCGATCAGACCGGGGGCGTGGGCGCCGTCGACGAGCAGCGGGACGTCGCGCCGCAGGGCCTCCGCGCCGATCCGCTCCACCGGCATCCGGCGTGCGGTCGCCGAGGTGATGTGGTCGAGGACGATGAGATCCGTGGCCTCGCCGATCTCGGCGGCCACGGCCTCGTACGCCTGCTCCTCGTCCGCGTCCAGCGGCACCCGGGCGGTGCGGACCCGGCCGCCCCAGCGGCGTGCCAACCGTTCGGCGCCCATGGTCACAGCCCCGTAGCCGTGATCGGTGACGATGATCTCGCCACCGCGGCGGCGGGAGAGGCCGGCGAACACGACGCTGGCACCGGCACTCGCGTTCGGTACCAGGGCGAGGTCGTCCGGGGCGACCCGCAGGAAGGCGGCGAGTTCGACCCGGGTGGCGGCGATCCGCTGGGGCAACGCCGGGAACCACACCACCGGGGAGCGGTCCATTTCCGCACGCAGCTGGTTCTGCCGCTCCTGCGCCACCGAGGGGACCGCCCCGAACGAGCCGTGGTTCAGGTGCTTCATCGCGGGGTCCAGCGACCACGCCCGGGCGGCGGGCCGGCCGTCGGCCAGCAGGAGGGGGCGCGGGGCGGTGGTGACCTCGGTCTCGCTCACATCACTCCATATCTGCCCGGCCTGAGTGCCCGAGACATCAGACGGTGTCTGACCATTTCCCGAAGACATATGATGACTCGGCATCCTGGCATGGCATTTTCGCGTCGGCAAGGCTCATGCAGGGGAGAGTCATCAGATGAGTCCTGGCCGATACATACAAGACATCTGATGACTCGGTACAATGCACGAGGGCTTCGGTGATGCCGCCGGTCCGTCAGGGAGGAGTCGAATGTCCGCAGTCGACAAGGCGTTCCACGGCCTGCGACACATGATCGCGACGGGACGTCTCGGTGCGGGCGAGCGCATCCCGCCAGAGGCCGAGCTCGGCGAGGAACTCGGCGTCTCGCGGGGCTCGTTGCGTGAGGCCGTGCGGATGCTCGCGGCCCTGGGAGTGATCGAGCCGCGGCACGGCTCGGGTACCTACGTCTCCCAGCTCAGGCCGGAGGACATCATCGGCAGCCTCTCGCTGACCCTCGAACTCCTGCCGCTGCCCGGCCTGTTGGAGGTGTACGAGATCCGGCGGGTCCTGGAGGCTCATGTCGCGGCCAAGGCCGCCGCGCGCCGAACCCCCGAGACCGTCCGGACGCTCTTCTCGCTCATCGAGGCAATGGAGGCCACCGACGACCCCGCCGAGGCCTCGGAGCTCGACCACCGCTTCCACGCGGAGATCGCCCGGGCCGCCGAAAACCCCACCCTCGCCTCCCTGCTCGCGGTCTTCCGCGCCCGCTCCCGCAAGTACCAGGTCTTCACCCTCCCTGAGGGCCCCGAGCTGCGGCGCAAGAGCGACGCGGACCACCGCGTGCTGGCCACCGCGATCGCCGACCGCGACCCTGGCTCCGCCGCGGGCGCGGCCGAGGCCCACGTCACCCAGACGGAGCGGTGGCTGCGTGCCTTCATGCCTCCGCTGGAGGAGGGAGCCCAAGGCCGGGAGAAGAGCGGCGAGGCTGACGGCGCCCTGAGCTGATGGCACTCGGCCGTCGGCAGGCCGTACCCCGCGGTGCCCGTCACGGGGCGGGCGGGCCGGCCAGAGGGAATCGACGCGACAACCAATTGGGGTCCTGGCCGTCAAACTCCCTCATTCCAAGCCGCTCTCACCCTCTCGGGGTGGCCCTCCGACCCGTCCCCGGATCGACGGCCCGACGCCAGCGCTCCGTCACGTGCCGTCCGGTCGCGAACCAGACGTCCCCCTGTGCGCGGACGTGGTCCAGCAGTTCCTCGAGCAGCAGGGCGCGTCCCGGTTTGCCGATGGACTGCGGGTTGAGGGCCAGGACCCAGCACAGGCCGTAGTCGCGGTAGGCGTCGAAGGAGTCCTGCCAGTCGTTCAGGACGTCCTGGTGGGCGGCGATGCGGGACTCGGCGGGAGGGAAGGCGACCGGGGCGCCGTTGAAGAGGAAGTAGGGGTGATCGGCGTACTCCCACTGCCAGGGCAACTCCACGACAGGCGTGGGCCGTCCCGCGGTCCAGAGCAGGTGGGGGCGGTCGCCGCCGTGCGTGGAAGAGGACCAGTCGAAGCCCAGTTCGTCGAGGAGCGCGGTGTGTCCGTCGCCCATGGGGCCTGGGGCGGCGCGCAGCCCGGTCGGCCGGGCGCCGGTCACCGTCTCCAGCAGATCGGCCCCCCCAGGGACTCGGCGGTGATGCCGGTGGGCGTGTGCGGGGCGCTGATCACCACGTCGGCGCGCCTGGCGAGAGGACTCGTGGGGCGGCTGACGTACGTCGAACGAATCGAAACGCGCCATCACGGGCGTGGAACCGGGCGCGGAAGTGGCGCGATCGAGCGTTGCGGCCCCGTTGCCCGAGGAAGAATCTGGGGGATGCGGGAGCGCTCCCATACCGGAACTCACCATCTCGGAAAGAAGGAGCCATGACTTGTCATGATCACACCAAGTTAGCCCGGCCCCGGTGGACGCTCGCCCTGAGCCTGCTCACCGCGGCCCTGCTCTGCCTGATCCCCTGGAGCGGCACCGCCGCCGCCCACGGCTCCGTCGTCGACCCGGCGTCCCGCAACTACGGCTGCTGGAACCGCTGGGGCGACGACTTCCAGAACCCGGACATGGCACAGGAAGACCCGATGTGCTGGCAGGCCTGGCAGGACGACCCGAACGCCATGTGGAACTGGAACGGCCTGTACCGCAACGGCTCCGCCGGCGACTTCCAGACAGTCGTCCCCGACGGTCAGCTGTGCAGCGGCGGGCGGACCGAAGGCGGCCGCTACAACTCCCTGGACACCGTGGGTGCCTGGCAGACCACGGACATCGACAGCGACTTCACCGTCAAGCTGTACGACCAGGCCAGCCATGGCGCGGACTACTTCCTGGTCTACGTCACCCGCCAGGGTTTCGACCCCGCCACCCAGCCGCTGACCTGGGGCGACCTCCAGCTGGTCGCCCGGACCGGCACGTACGCCCCGAGCCAGAACTACTCGATCGACGTGAGCACCTCGGGCCTCACCGGCCGCCATGTCGTCTACACGATCTGGCAGGCCTCGCACATGGACCAGACGTACTTCCTGTGCAGCGACGTCAACTTCCGCTGACACACCGCCGTCCCGCCGGACGTACCGGACGCACCGCGTCCGGCGGGACACCCGGGCTGCGCGAGCCTGGCCGGACAAGCGCATAAGCTCGACAGATGGCCAAGTACTTCGACGTGCACCCCGACAACCCGCAGCAGCGCACCATCGGCCAGGTGGCCGAGAGCATCCGCTCAGGTGCCCTGGTCGTCTATCCGACGGACTCCTGCTTCGCGCTGGGCTGCCAGCTGGGCAGCCGTGACGGCATCGACCGGATCCGGTCGATCCGGCAGCTCGATGACCGGCACCACTTCACGCTCGTCTGCCAGAACTTCGCGCAGCTGGGCCAGTTCGTGCATATCGACAAGGACGTGTTCCGCGCCATCAAGGCCTCCACGCCCGGCAGTTACACCTTCATCCTGCCCGCGACGAAGGATGTGCCGCGCAGGATGCTGCATCCGAAGAAGAAGACGGTCGGGGTGCGCATCCCCGATCACACCGTCGTCCAGGCCCTGCTCGCCGAGCTGGGGGAGCCGCTGCTCTCCAGCACCTTGCTGCTGCCGGACGAGGAGGAGCCCATGACCGTGGGCTGGGAGATCAAGGAGCGCCTCGACCACGTGGTGGACGCGGTGGTCGACTCCGGGGACTGCGGCACCGAACCGACCACGGTCATCGACTTCTCGGGCGGCGAGGCCGAGATCGTACGCAAGGGGGCCGGCGACACCGCACGCTTCGAGTGACGCGCCACCCGACGACAGTGCGGGGTTTCCACGCAGGACGGCACGAGGGGTTTGCGGGTCCGCGCCTGCCGGAATTGTGATCTTTGTCTGTTTAGCATGCGGCGATGACACCCCCAGGCCGTCACAGCCCACCGCTCCGGTACGCGCCATCCCGGCACGACCGCCAACTGCGCAGCGCCGCCCGGCACTTCGGGCGGCGCGGTTTGCTCAACCTCACCGCCGCGGCAGCCGTCCTCGCCTTCGCCACCCATCTGCCGGCCCCGGGCGCGGCGAGCGCCGCCGAGTTCGATGCGGCGAGGATCTCGGAGGACCCCTTCACGCTCGGTGTCGCCTCCGGAGACCCGCTCCCCGACTCCGTACTGCTGTGGACCCGGCTCGCGCCCGCGCCGTACGAGCCGGGCGGCGGACTGGCCGGGCGCCGGGTCGAGGTCCAATGGGAGGTCGCGGCCGACGAGTCCTTCCACCTGCCCGTCCGGCGCGGCACCGTCTGGGCCCACCCCGAGTACAACCACACGGTGCACGCCGAGGTCGGCGGCCTCCTGCCGGGCCGGGAGTACTACTACCGCTTCCGGACCGGCAGCTGGATCAGCGAGACGGGCCGTACCCGCACGGCACCCGCCACGACTGCCGCCGTGTCGGCGCTCACCTTCGCCGCGGTGTCCTGCCAGGCCTACCACGACGGCTACTTCACGGCGCACCGGCATCTGGCCGAGGACGACGTCGATGTGGTCTTCCATCTCGGTGACTATCTGTACGAGTACGCCGTCAACTCCGCGGGCGGCCACCGCCGTTACACCGATCGTCAGCTGCCCGAACTGTTCAACCGCGAGGCCAGGACCCTCGAGGAGTACCGGCTGCGGTACGCGCTCTACAAGAGCGACCCGGATCTGCGCGCGGTCCATGCGGCGCACCCCTTCGTCGTCACCTGGGACGACCACGAGACCGAGAACAACTACGCGGACGCCGTCGACGAGGAAGGCAATCCGCCCGAGGAGTTCCTGCTGCGCCGCGCCGCCGCCTACCGGGCGTACTGGGAGAACCAGCCGCTGCGCGGCGCCCAGGTGCCACAGGGGCCCGACCTCCGGCTCTTCCGCCGTCTCCAGTGGGGCACGCTCGCCCAGTTCGATGTGCTCGACACCCGCCAGTACCGCTCGGACCAGGCGTACGGCGACATGCCGCACGTCCCCGGACCCGAGTCGGACGATCCGGCGCGCACCATCACCGGAGCGGCGCAGGAGCGCTGGCTGCTCGACGGCTGGCGTACCTCGGGCGCCCTGTGGAACGTGCTGCCGCAGCAGGCGGTTTTCTCCCAGCGCAAGCTCGGTCCGGGCCCGCAGGCGGCGGTGTCCATGGACACCTGGGACGGCTACCGCGCCTCGCGCGAGCGGGTGCTTTCCGGGGCGAGGTCGGCCGGGATCCACAACCTGATGGTTCTCACGGGTGACGCCCATGTGGGCTACGCCTTCGACATCAAGGAGGTCTTCGACGACCCGGCCTCCAGGACCGTGGGCACGGAGTTCGTCACCACGTCCGTCTCCAGTGGCAGGGACGGAGTTCAAAGGCCCGCCGACTGGGAGGCGTACCTCACGGCCAATCCGCATCTGCGGTTCTACGACGGGCGGCGCGGCTATGTGCGGGTCGAGCTGGGGCGTGCGGCGGCGAGGGCCGACTTCCGGACCGTGTCCGCCGTGACGACGCCGGGTGCGCCCATCACGACGGCCGCGTCCTTCGTGACGGAGGCGGGCCGCCCGGGACTCGAACCCGCGTGAAGCCGATGCCGGACCGTGCGAGTACGGCCCGTACCCCCCTCCCTGTTCGGCTGAAGAGCCGAAGGCCCGCACATCTTTTGTGATGATTGCGGCAAAACCTACGGATTCGAGGCCCTTTCACCGTCGAACCCGAGGAGACATCCTGATGGCCCATCGATCCGCCGGAGCAGGCTGTGCCGCCCTGACCGTGCTCGGCACACTCATGCTGACGGGGCCGCCTGCGGCCGTGGCGGCCGAGCCCCCCGTACCGACGACCGCCACGTCAGCCGCCGAGACGCTGGGCGCCCACAAGCCGTCGGCCGAAGTACTGAGCGCGCTGCGGCGCGATCTGCGCCTGACGGAGGAGCAGGCCAAGGCGCGGCTCGTGAACGAGGCGGAGGCCGGCACGCGCGCCGGCCGTCTCCAGAACACGCTCGGCGAGCGCTTCGCGGGCGCCTGGCTGCACGGCGCGACCTCCGCCGACCTCACCGTCGCCACCACCGACGTCGCGGACGTCCCCGTCATCGAGGCCGCCGGCGCCCACGCCGCGGTCGCCAAGACCGGTCTGGACGAGCTCAGAGCCGCCAAGGAGAAGCTGGAGGCCGCCACTGCCCGTACCAAGGGCCTCGACACACCGGTCCGGTACGTCGATGTCCGGGCGAACCGGGTGACGGTGCAGGCGACCAGCCGGTCCGCCGGGAACGCGCTCATCGCGGCGTCCGGGGTCGACCGGAAGCTCGTGGGCGTCAAGGTGTCGGCGGACCGGCCGCGTGCGCTGTACGACGTCCGGGGCGGCGACGCGTTTCACATCGAGGAGGAGACCCGCTGCTCCGTCGGGTTCTCCGTCACCATGGACGAGCAGCAGGGCTTCGCCACCGCGGGCCACTGCGGGAAACAGGGTGACAGTACCGCCGGCTACAACAAGGTCGCCCAGGGAACCTTCGGAGCCGCCGCGTTCCCGGGCCGCGACATGGCCTGGGTGCGCGTCAACGGCGACTGGACGGCGACCCCCAACGTCAAGGCCGCGGAAGGAAGCACCATCCAGGTCACCGGCTCGGTGCAGGCTCTTGTGGGCGCCGCGGTCTGCCGGTCCGGCTCCACCAGCGGCTGGCGCTGCGGAAAGATCGAGCAGCACGACACCAGCGTCAGCTACGACGAGGGCACCATCGACGGCGTGACCGAGACGACCGTGTGCGCCGAGGCGGGCGACTCCGGCGGCTCCGTCGTGGCGGGCACCCAGGCGCAGGGTGTCCTCTCCGGCGGCTCCGGCGACTGCACGAGCGGCGGGACGACCTACTACCAGCCGATCAACCCGCTGCTCGAAACATATGGACTCGTCCTGAGGACCAGTACGAGCAGCACGGGCACTCCCGGCGGCGTCCCGGACGACCCGGCGGGCACCTGGGCCCCGGGCCAGGTCTACGGCGTCGGGAGCGAAGTGACCTACGGCGGCGTCACCTACGCGTGCCTTCAGCCGCATCAGGCGCAGACGGCGTGGCAGCCCGCAGGCACCCCGGCTCTGTGGCAACGCCTCTGACAGCTGATCAGGTTCATGCGGCGCGAGGCTCCGGACCCGGCTCTCGCGCCGCGCCCGGTCTCACCCCTGACGGGAGCCGCGTGCGACACCCCTCGCCCACAGTACGAGGGGGATCTGGAGGGGCAGGCGGCCGAATGCCGCGGTCTTGAGGGCGGTGGGGCGGTGTCGCCAGTCGAGCGCCATCTGCACATTGGCCGGGAACACCCCGACGAAGAACGCCGCCGTGGCGTGGGCCGCTGTGCGTCGTGTGCGGGGATGCGCGAGTCCGGCCGCCAGGGCGAGTTCGGCGGCGCCGCTGACGTAGGTCCACGTCCGGGGGGATCCCGGCAGCATGCGGGGGATGGTCGCGTCGTACGGCTTCGGCGCGACGAAGTGCGTCACGCCGGCGGTGGCGAGGAGACCGGCGAGTATGAGCGGGGAGCGTCGGGAAGGGGCCATCGTGCCTCCGTAGTCGTGGATACGGCGCAACGCTACGGGAGGGCAGGCGCTGCCGCGCAACGCCGCGGCCTCAAGCCCCTTGTCCCGTCAGGCGGTTGAGTCCCGGCACACCGCGCCTCCGCCGTCCCGGGAAGCCGGGTCGGCGGAGGTCACCGCGGTACTTTCGGCTGTCGTCGTCTAGGCGACGACGCCGGACTTCGCGATCTTGATCGGCACCCTGGTGGCGCCGGAACGGGAACCCTGGGCCTCGACGGCCTTGACGACGTCCATGCCCTCGACGACCTCGCCGAAGACGACGTGCTTGCCGTCCAGCCAGTCCGTGACGATCGTCGTGATGAAGAACTGCGAGCCGTTGCTGTTCGGCCCGGCGTTGGCCATGGACAGCAGTCCCGGCTTGGTGTGCTTCAGCTGGAAGTTCTCGTCGGCGAACTTCTCGCCGTAGATGCTCTTGCCGCCGGTGCCGTCGCCGCGGGTGAAGTCGCCGCCCTGGAGCATGAAGTCGGGGATGACCCGGTGGAAGCCGGAGCCCTCGTAGCCGAAGCCGTGCTCGCCCGTGGCCAGTTCACGGAAGTTGCGCGCGGTCTTGGGGACCACGTCGTCGTACAGCTTGAAGACGATCCGGCCGGCGGGCTGGTCGTTGATGGTGATGTCGAAGTACACGTTGCTCATGGCTTCATCCAAACACCTTCACCCGCCGTCGCACACTTCGGGCCCCGTTCCCGGGGCCCGGCCGTGTCGCGTCAGGAGGTGCCGAGGGCCGTACGCAGGGTGCTGACCGCCTGGGCGATGGCGGCTTCCGCCGCGTGGGTCTCGCGCAGGGCGTTGAGCATCACGAAGTCGTGGATGATGCCCTGGTAGCGGACCGCGGTGACCGGGACGCCGGCCTTGCGGAGCTTGCCCGCGTAGGCCTCGCCCTCGTCGCGCAGGACGTCGGCCTCGGCGGTGATGACCAACGCCGGGGGCAGCCCGGCGAGTTGCTCGGTTGTGGCACGCAGCGGTGAGGCGGTGATCTCGGCGCGCTGGGCCTCGTCCGTCGTGTACTGGTCCCAGAACCACTGCATGCCGTCGCGGCGCAGGAAGTAGCCCTCGGCGAACTGGTGGTAGGAGCCGGTGTCGAAGGCGGCGTCGGTGACCGGGTAGAAGAGCACCTGCTGGACGAGCGGCACGTCGCCGCGTTCCTTGGCCATCAGGGTCAGCGCGGCGCTCATGTTGCCGCCCACCGAGTCACCGGCTACCGCGATGCGGTCGGCGTCGAGGTTGTGGCCGGCGCCGTCGGTGACGATCCAGCGGGCGACGGTGTAGTTCTGCTCGATGGCGACGGGGTAGCGGGCCTCGGGCGACAGGTCGTACTCGGGGAAGACCACCGCGGCGCCGGTGCCGACGGCGAGTTCGCGCACCAGGCGGTCGTGGGTGTGGGCGTTGCCGAAGACCCAGCCGGCGCCGTGTATGTACACGATCACCGGAAGAACGCCCGTTGCGCCCGCGGGTCGCACGATACGTGCGCGGACCTGGCCGGTGGGGCCGCCCGGCACGACGACCCACTCCTCGTCGACGGCGGGCTTGGTGGCCTCGCCCGACTGCACCTCGTCGACGAGCTTGCGCCCGTCCGCCGGGCCGAGGTCGAACAGGTACGGCGGGTTCGCGGTCGCCTCGGCGAAGGACAGGGCGGCGGGCTCCAGGACCGGGCGGGGGCCTGCGTTCTCAGTCATGGCGGTCTCCTCGGATGGGATGCCGCGGGCACACTCCGGAGGCGGTCTGCGCTGGGGAGCGGCGGCACGATGAGATAGTAGCGCGCTATTTGGTCGTGCACAACTCATTAGCTCTCGATACAATCGAGAGGACGCGAAAGATAGGGTGGACGTCCTCATGCAGGGCACAGGAACCTCATGCCGGGCACAGGACCAGAACAAGGGAGCGAGACCATGACCGCAACCGGGGCGGAACCGAGGCAGGAGGGCTCCCTGCTCCTCGACGACCAGCTCTGCTTCGCCCTCTACGCGGCCTCGCGGGCGGTCACGGCGCGCTATCGGCCCCTGCTGGACGAACTCGGGCTCACCTACCCGCAGTACCTCGTCATGCTCGTGCTGTGGGAACGTGAGGCCGCAGACGCAGTGTCCGTACGCGACCTGGGGACCGCCCTCCAGCTGGAATCCAGCACCCTCTCCCCCCTCCTCAAGCGCCTGGAAGCGCACGGCCTGATCCGCCGCGAGCGCCGTGCGGACGACGAGCGTTCCGTCTCCATCCGTCTCACCGAGGCCGGCGCGCGCCTTCGGGAACGGGCCCACGCCGTGCCCGTGGCCATCGGTGACGCCATGGGCCTGACCCCCGAACAGGACGCCATGGCCAAGCAGTTGCTCCGCCTGCTCACCGCGAACGTCACCGGGGACTGACCTCGCCGGTCCCTCAGATGGCGGTGCCCGGTTGACAGGCAGACGATGGAAGGGAGGCCCGCGAGAGTGCTGGACATGGTCAGAGTGGAGGGAAGCACGATGATCGAGGTCAAGACGGTCGAAAAGCCGGATGAGCGGCGCGATTTCCCCAGGGGCCACCTCGAAGCCGTCCATCTCACCGGGCTGGACTTCGCCGTGGCGACCTTCGAGCCCGGCTGGCGCTGGTCCGAGTCCGTGGCTCCGATCGCGGGGACCGAGAGCTGCCAGGTCCATCACAACGGCTATGTCGTCCAGGGACGGCTGCGCGTCCGCATGGACGACGGCGCCGAGAGCGAGGTCGGATCCGGCGATGTCTTCGTCGTCCCGCCCGGGCATGACGCCTGGGTAGTCGGTGACGAACCCGTGGTGGCGTACGACTTCGCCGGCGGCATGGCCCAGGAGTACGCGAAGGCCAAGGAGGGATAGCCCGGCGTTCCCGGTTCGGTTACGTACGCATCGGTTACGTCCGGATCAGTTGCGTACGGGTCTGACCGTCGCGTTGCGCAGGCGGATGCCGCTGAATCCCAGCGTGCTGGTGATCACGGCGTCCCAGAAATCCCAGAGGTTGTCGAGTACGCGCAGCTGGATTCCGGCGTCCCGGTGGAGCTGGAGCAGGTCGCCGACCGGCTCGGGCGGGCCGAGCGGTTCGACGGGCTCGCTCGCCACGACGGCGTGCGGTACGGGTTCGCCGAACGGCCGGAAGGCGTCGGCGGAGAACCGGTAGGCGAACAGCCGGCCGCTCAGGAACCGTTCCATCCAGCCGTACTCGATGGCGTGCACGCGTTCGCCGCCGCCCGGACCGAGGATGCGTTCCCGGTCGGACGCCGAGGTGCCCGACACCGTCCAGGCCATGGCCCGCGGGCACTGGCGGGGAAACCAGTAGTCCGGTGCCCGGGTATGGTCGACGGCCCATACATACGCCTCCGTCTGCTGGGCGGTGGCGGCGACGTGCGGGCGGAACTCGGTGATCGTCGGGTCTTCCGAGAAGTGCAGTACCTCGCCAGGTCGTGGGCGCATGCACTGTTTCTACCGCAGCGCCACCGCCCAGGGACGGTCGCGCGTCACTCGTTGGGGGCGGCCGCGCTGATGTCGCCCAGCGCGGACTCCGGGTCGCGCTCGATGGCGAGGTCGCCCAGCGCGACGATCCCCACGGGGGTCTTGCCCTCGACGACGGGAAGCCGGCGCAGGGAGTGTTCGCGCATCAACTGCACGGCGCGGCCCACCTCGTCGTCAGGGGTGACGGTGACGAGTTCCGGGCTGCACGCGGACTGCACGGTCGTGTCGGCGGGGTTCTTGTCCTCGGCGAGTACGCGCACCACGAGGTCCCGGTCGGTGACCAGGCCGCGCAGTTCGTTCCCCTCGGCGACCAGCACCGCGCCGATGTCCTCGTCACGCATGCGGTGCGCGACCTCGCTGACCGCGGTACGCGTGCCCACCGCGACGGGGGCACTCGTCATGATCTCGCGGACTTTCTGAGCCATCGCTGTCCTCCGATGAACGGGCGGCGACATCCCCAGCCGCCGCTGGACCGACCCAGTACCCGCAGTATGCGGCTCCAAGCACGCTCCCGTGCCATGTCATCGGCCGGGGTCCTCGTCGGAGCGGGCGCGCCAGCCGTGCCACCGTCGTACGGAGACGACGATCACCGGCCCGTCGGGGGGCCGCTCACGATACTGGGCGTACTTCTGCCGCAGCAGTTCGACCGCGGCGGCGTAGTCGTCCCGCGCATCCTGTTCCGGCCGGTCCGGCTGTACGACCCGGGCGGTGCCGTCCGCCCGTACCCACCACAGCCGGTCCCAGTCCTCGTCGTACGCGTCCACCAGCAGGCACACCTCCGGGTGGGCGGCGATGTTGTCCAGCCGCTTCACCCGGCCCGGCCGCTTCGGCTTCCAGTCGATGGCGGTGACGATCTCGTCGCCGCGCCGGGCGAACACGAGCGGCACCAGGTGCGGGCGCCCCTCGGCGTCCGAGGTCGCCAGGCGTGCCACGCGGGCCTCGGAGAACCGCCGTCGTGCCTCGGCGTTGTCCATGACCGGCATGAGGAGCCTCCGTCCACCTTTGTTCGCCTCGGTGTTCGTCCATGGTCGCGCGGGTTCTGCTTCTGGCCGAGCCGGGGGTACGTCCGACGCGGGAACGGGGCGGCCTTAAGGTCGAGGTGACGTACCGACCTGAGGAGAAGCACCGCTCGTGCACGACGCACCGATCTACGACCAACTGATCTCCGAACGCGGCGACATTCCGCTCCAGGTCCGCAGCGAGGCCCGCCGGCTCCAGAGCGAACTCGGCTGGATCGCCGAAGCGGAACCCTCGCCTGCCGGCCGGCCACCCCGCTCCCCCACTGTTCCCGCCCCGGTTGACGCCCCCAACTCCCGTCCCCAGCCGCCCGGTTCACAGCCCGATTCGCAGTCCGGTTCACAGTCCGGTTCGCAGCAGGACTGGTTCGCCTGACGGGGCTTCAGCACCGGATTCGGCACCTGGGCACGACGCGGGATTCAGACGCGCAGCCACTCCGTCACCACGACCTCCTCGTCGGTCCGCAGCCGTAGGGCGAACGGGCCGGTGAGGAGCAGGTCGCAGAGGAAGCGGCCCATGTCGTCGGCCGTGACCGTGGTGGCCGCCGCCGGCTGCGCGGTGCCCAGGATCTCGATGCGGGCAGGCTGCGGCGGCAGCAGCTGGCCCGTCATCCCCTGGGCCGTCACCTCTACGTCGACGGTGAGCGCGGTCGTGCTGAAGGTCAGCATCCTGGGCACGTCCGCACCTCGGACCGGGGCGGCGTCGACGAGTGAGTCGAACGTCAACTCGGCGAGCTGGGCGTCCACATCGCGCATCGCGTGCAGGGCGTAGGCCTCGACGGCGATGTGCCGCAGCCCGGCGGGCACCGGGTCCAGGATGGCGGCGGCCTGGCGCAGCGCCTCCTCGAGAGCGTCGTCCTGAGACGCCTCGAACGCCTCGAAGTCGTCGAAGTCGTGGGTGTCCTCGGTGTCGAAGGTGTCGTTGCCATCGTCGTCGTTCACAGCACCCCCCGGGCGACGAGACGTGCGCGCAGGCGGCGCAGACAGCGCTGGCGCAAGGGTCCGATGCTGCCCACGGCGATGCCCAGCGCGGTGGACACCTCCTGGTAGCTGGGCGGCGGGGAGGCCATCAGCACGCGGAGCAACTCCCGGCAGCGGTCGCCCAGTTCTTCGAACTCCTGCCACATCCGCCGAATGCGTTCCGCCTCGGCGGCGGCCTCCTCGGACTCGATCAGGGTCTGCTCGGGCGTACGGTCCTCACTGATCCGGTCGAGCACCCGGGCGTCGTCCGTGGGAGTCAGCCGCCTGGTGCTCTTGATGACCTTCAGACACTCGTGACGCGCGGTGCTCGCGAGCCAGGACCCGGCCTTGTGCGGTTCGCGGATCCGCCCGAGGTGCTGGGCGAAGCGGAACCAGGCGGTCTGGTACACCTCGTGCCCGTCGGCGTCGGAGAGCCGGTGCGCGCGTACGACGGACCACACCAGCGGGCTCAACCCGTCCACCAGCGCTTTCCAGGCCGCCGCGTCCCCGTCGGCGGCGGACTGGACGAGCGCACCGACAGCATCACGATCCACGGCCCCACCCCTCGTGTACGGCAAGTCATCGTACGCCGCGGAGTGGGGGATTCCGGCCGTGATCCGGGACAAGAGGACCGTGCCCGAGCAGGAGGTCATGCCGTCGCGGAGGGCGTGGCGACCGGGACGGGGCTCCAGGTCGGTGGGCGCAGCGCGGGCACGACTGCGCCGCGTACCTCCGCGTGGTCGCGGTTCGCCGACAGCAGCTGCCGCCGGGCGGCCCGGGGGTCGCTCTCCTTGTGCGCCGTCATATGGGCGGCGATCATCGCGGCGGTCACCGGGGTGGCGAACGAGGTGCCGCTCCACTGCGCGAGCCCCTCGAACATCACCTGCTCCGGCTTGGCGGGCGTGGGCTGCTGCTCCTCGCTCAACACGCCGATGTGCTGCGGGTGCCGGCAGGTGCAGACGTAAGCGAAGCCGTGCCGGCAGGCGTCGTACGTGGAGTGCTGGTACAGGTACGGCACGGGGGTGTCGAAGCCGGTGAGCGAACTGGTCAGCCGCTCCCCCGGCGCGTAGATCTTCACCCAGGAGCCGTGGTTGCTGAAGCAGGCGCCGAACTCGCCGTCGCCGCGCAGCGCTCCGACCGACAGCACCACGTCCTCGTAGCCGGGGACATCGGCGTAGGCGGCGGGCCAGAAGGGGGTGGCGCTTGCGTTGTTGCCGGCCGCCGCGATGAGCAGCGTACGGGGCTGGTCGCGCAGTTCCTCCATGAAGCGCTCCAGGCCGAGAAGGCCGTCGGCGCTGCCGTTCGACGTGCCGGCGGAGAGGCTGATGAGGTCGGGCCAGCCGTCCTGGTCGACGGCCTCGAAGAGCTTGTCGCCGAACTCGGACTCCAGGATGGCGCCGACGTCGCCGAGGGTCCCCCGTACCGTGATGTCGGTGTTGGGGGCGACCGCCGCGACGAGGCCCGCGATGAACGTGCCGTGGCCGACGTACTGCTTGAGGAAGCCCTGGTCGTCGGTCTCGGCGACCGCGCCGTCGCCCTGGACGTGCGCCAGCGGGGGGTACGACCGGTAGTCGTGCATGAGTCCGGTGTCGATCACCAGGACGCCGACGGCGGTCTCCGGGACGTACGCCGTTTCCGAAGGCGTCGGGTTGGCGGTGACGGTGGGCTGGGCGGGCACCGGTTCGTCGCCGGGGCAGGCGTTGACCGCGATCGTCACGACGTGGTTGCGGCTCACCAGGCGGCGTTCGGCCCGGCCCTCCACCTCGCGCATGGCCCGCAGCGCCCCCGCGACGGCACGGTCGCCCGATCCCGATCGGATTCCTGCTGCCGGGTCGCCCACCTGGATACGGGTGATGCCGGACCGGTTCGTCTCCGGTCCTGCCCTGCGGACGCTGTCCGCGGTGAGGCCCGGGATGTCGGCGGACCGTGCCCGCAGGGTGTCCTCGACGATCCGTGCGTCCTCGCCGTCACGGGCCAGGACGACCCCCTGCTCGTAGAAGAACTCGGCGGAGTCGTCCGGCCCCATCGCCAGGGGGACGTCCGGCATCGCGCGTCGGACCTGGTCGAACTGCTCCTGGAATCGCTGTGGTGCCATGGCGTATCCCTCCCCTTCGGTCGACGGGTCGTCAATCAGAGCCGGGTGCCGGCTGATTGATACAGCGGCGCTGTTTGACCGATTCGGCAGCGGTGACGGCCGATTCGGCGTCACACCTGGCTGCCGCACTGCCCGCAGCCCTAGCATCCGTTGAGTGACAGGCGGAAGCGACACGATTTTCGAGCTGCTCCCGATGGTGTTCGCCCGCCCCGGCGAGGCGCTGGCAAGGGCGGAGGCGGTGCTGGACACCGATCCTTCGCCGCTGCACGCCTCTGTCGCCCATCACGTGATCGGTATGTGGCAGCGGGACTTCGGGGATCTGCGGGTCGCGCTGCGGCATCTGCGGCGCGCCCGTGATCTCGCGGCACGGTCGGGTTCGGCCGACCGGGAGGCGGACGTCCTCGGCACGCTGGGGGTGGCGCTGGTCCACGCCGGCCGTACGCGGCAGGGTCTTGCCGCGCTCGAGCGGGGCGTCGCGCGGGGCACGGGGCACACCCGCGCCCGTGTCCTGTACCGGCGGGCGTACGTGTGGTGGGTGCTGGGGCACCATCGTGAGGCGCTGGACGATGTGCGCCGGGCGACGCCCGTGCTGCGGCAGGCGGGCGATGTGATCTGGACGGCGCGCGCCCTGACGCTGCGGGCCACCGTGCATCTGGCGCTCGGCGCGGTGGAGCGGGCCGAGGCCGACTTCACGGCGGCTCAGAGGCTGTGGGACACCACCGGCCAGGAGCACGACAAGGCCGATGTCGTGGAGAGCCGGGCGCTGGCCGCTTTCCGCTCTGGCGACATCCCCGCGGCGCTGCGGCTGTTCGACGAGGCCGAGGAGCGGTACGCGAAGCTGGGCACCCCGGTGTTCGTGTTCTACATCCGGCGTTGCGAGGTCCTGATGGCCGCCGGTCTCGCGCCCGAGGCGCTGGCCGAAGCCGATGTGGCGATCGGTGTGCTCGACCGTATCGGCGGCCAGACCACCCGCAAGGCGGAGCTGCTGCTGGCCGCCGCCCGTGCCGCCCGCCTCGCGGGCGATCCGGACACCGCGATCGCCCGGGCGGCCGATGCCGTCCGTCTCTTCGCGGGCCAGCAGCGCGCCTGGTGGGAGACGCATGCCCAACTGGTGCTGATCGAGGCGCGCTTGGCGGCCGGGCGTGCCTCGGGGCGGATGGTCGCCGATGCCGCGGCCGTGGCCGGGCGGCTGACGGAATGCGGCTCGCCGGCCGCACCCGAGGCGTCGCTGCTCGCGGGGCGGATCGCGCTGCGCCTGGGCCGGCGGGCCGAGGCCGAGCGGCATCTGGGCGTGGCCGCGCGCAGCCGGCGGAGCGGGCCGCCGCTGGCGCGGATGACGGGCTGGGCCGCGCAGGCGCTGCGGGCCGAGGCGGCCGGTTCGAGCCGGGGCGTACTGGAGGCCTGCCGGCGCGGGCTCGATGTGCTCGACGACCACCGGATGACGCTCGGTGCCTCCGAGTTGCGCGCCCGGGCGACCGCGCAGGGCGCGGAGCTCGCCGCGATGGCTCAGCGGGCCAGCCTGGTCTCCGGCGGGCCGCGGCGGCTGCTGGTGTGGAGCGAGCGCTGGCGGGCCACGGTGCTGTCGGCTCCGCCCACCCGGCCGCCCGCCGATCCGGCCCTGTCGCGGAATCTCACCGCCTTCCGGGAGATCGCCGCCCGGGCGGAGGAGGCCCGCGTCGACGGGCGGCCGGTGCCGGCGCTGGAGCGTGAACAGCGGCGTCTTGAGCGGGAGATACGGTCCCGGACGCTGCGTATGCGCGGTGAGGTGCCGGGCGGCGGGCATCGGTTCGATCCCGGCAGGCTGCTGGAGCGGCTGGGCGGGGGGCGGCTGGTCGAGATCGCCGAGCTCGGCGGCCGGGTACAGGTGCTGCTCTGCGGCGAGGGCCGCGTACGGCGGTTCGAGGGCGGGCGGCTCGCGGACGTGCTGGCCGAGGCCGAGCATGTGCAGGCCGGGCTGCGGCGGCTGGCTCATCCCGGGGCGGAGGGCAGGCTCCCGGTGCTCGAGGCCGCGGGGCGGCTGCTGGAGGAACTGCTGCTGGGCGCGGCCGTCTCCCACCTGGGCCCGGGCCCGCTCGTGGTGGTGCCGCCGGCCAGGCTGCACCGCGTGCCGTGGGCGCTGCTGCCCTCGCTGCGCGAGCGTGTGGTGAGCGTTTCGCCGTCGGCGAGCAGCTGGCTGCGGGCTGTGGAGACCGAGCCGCCGCCGGACGGAGGGCATGTACTGGTCCGCGGTCCTGGCCTTGCGACCGGCGGCGCGGAGGTGCCCGAACTCGCCGGCCGCTACGGCGACACGACCGTGCTGGAAGGCGACGAGGCGCGCGCGCCGCGCGTACTGGACTCGCTCGACGGCGCCGTGCTCGCGCACATCGCCGCGCACGGCACCTTCCGCGCGGACAGCCCTCTCTTCTCCTCCCTGCGGATGGCCGACGGCCCGCTGATCGTGCACGACTTCGAACGCCTCCACCGCAGCCCGTACCGCATCATCCTGTCCAGCTGCGACACCGCCCGCCTCGCCTCTGTCGGCGCCGATGAGGTGCTCGGCCTGGTCACGGCCCTGCTCCCGCTGGGCACGGCGGGCGTCGTGGCGAGCGGCGTCCCCGTCAACGACGCCACGGTGGTGCCGTTGATGCTCGCGCTGCACAAGGGCCTGAGTTCCGGCCTGTCCCTGGCCGAGTCCCTGCGCGACGCGCGTGCCGCGCTGCCGGGCGACGCGGTGCATCAGGCGACGGGGTGGGCGTTCACGGCGTTCGGGGCGGCGTAAGCCTCCGGCGGTTGGGCGGTTGGGTTCGTTGTCGGCTGCGGCGCCGTCGTGGCTGGTCGCGCAGTTCCCCGCGCCCCTCAGGTCCGTGCGTGGGTCGGGGCCTTGGGCCGGTGCGTCAGCCCGTCGCGGGCGGGGCATACGGCCCGGTGTTGGTAGGCGGGTGGTGAGCATGGTGGCGGACGGCTCCAGGAGCGCCCCGTTAGGGGCGCGGGGAACTGCGCGATCAGCCACGACGGGCCCGCAGTCGCCCTTGAACTGAACCCACCCTCCCGGTAGGCGCCCTGCTCAACCGCCGGGGGCAGTCGCGCGGAGCGCACCGGTGCGCGTCACGCTGACCGTGCGCCCAGCGTTCCCGCTCCCTCCGGGTCGTGTACGAGCCGGGGCAGAGAGCCGCGGTCGGTCGTGCCGAGTCGGGTGTAGGCGCTGTGGAGGTGGTTGCCGACGGTGCGGATCGACAAGGTCAGCTGGTCCGCGATCTCGCGGTTGCTCAGGCCGGCGGCTGCGAGGGTGACGATCTGCCGCTGGCGGGCTGTGAGTTCGCCCAGGACCAGGCCGGAGAGTGCCGGGGTGCGGGCTCCCTGGCAGCGCCGGGCCAGGGTTACGGCGCGCGTACGCGACATGCGGGCGGCACGCGGGTCGCGGTGCGCCGACGCGGCCTGCGTGTGCGCTTCGGCTGCGAAGAGCAGGAAGCCGCGCTGTTCCAGGCGTTCGGCGGCCCGGTCCAGGGCCGGGCCGTCACCCCGGGTGAGTGCGTCCGCGTGCGGGGCCAGCAGGGCCGCGGGTTCGCCGGGAAGCCGGGCCAACCGGTCCGCGACCAGGGCGGGTTCGCCGAGACGCACCGCGTCATACAGGGAGTAGGCGTCGTCCCTTGTGATCGACTCCACTGCCCCGGCGGCGTCACCCCGGGCGGCCCTCAGCCAGGTGTTCGCCCCTGCTGACGCCGGATGCGCCGCACGCAGCTTGGGAGCGGCTGCCGTCACGGTGCCCAACTGAGCCTCCGCCAGGGCCAGTTCGGCACGGCAGCCCCGGTCGTCCGGAGCCGCCCGCAGGCCTTCCCGCGCCCAGACCACGGCTTCGCGCAGCTCTCCGCGCAGCCGTGCGTACCGGGCGCGGAGCATCGCGTACCCGGCGGGGACCGAGTTGTCCGGGCCCGCGCCCTCCCCGGCCAGCCAGTCTCCGATCGGCGTCGGCACGTCCCGTACGTCTGCCTGCTCGATCCGCCCCGCCAAAGTGGCGGCCTCCGCGTCGAGGGCCGGGCCGCACCGGGACGGGGTACGGGCCAGCCGCCTGGCCCGCAGTTGTCCTGCCTCGGAGCGGAGCACCGGGCCATGGAGAGGGTGTGCGAGGCGGACCGAGGAGTGGCCGTCGATGGCCACCAGTTCCTGCGCTTCGAGGAGTTCGAGGATCCGTAGGTCCAGCTCGGCGACATCGAGGGGCAAAGGTTCGCTGAACGCGACCCGTTCGAGGACCGCCCGTTCGTCCGGGTGGGGCCGGTTCAGGGCCTTCGCGGTTCGTTCACGCAGGGTCGCGGTCACCGGCACCGGGCCCCGCCAGGCCCACGCGTCGGACCCCCGGGTCGGCAGTCCGCGTTCGCGCAGCGCGCCGAGCAAGGCGCGCAGCAGCCGCAGGTCCCCCTGGCACAGCCGGTGCAGCCGGTTCACGGTGAGCGGCTCCGCCGCACCGCCCGCGCCCGCGGCAACGAGCTGTGCCAGATCCTCACGCGGCAGCGGCTCCAGGCCAAGGCGCGGCAGCAGCTCTCCGGTCCACAGCCGGGAGATCGCGCCGGGGACCGGCTCGCCGTCCGTCACGACGACGAGCAGGCGGGTACGTCCGTGCACGGCCAGCTGGTGAACCAGCGCGGCCGACGCGTCGTCCAGCAGATGCGCGTCGTCGACAATCAACAGCCGTACGCCCACGAGTAGTTGGACGGCGCGGTGCAGGGAGACCGTCTCCGGCAGCAGGTGCGCGAACGCGGCGAAGGGCAGCTGCCGGGTCTGCGGCGTCCCCGTCACCTTCGCGCAGCCGGTGTCGCGGACGGCCTGAGTGACGAGCCGGGTCTTGCCGCAGCCCGCGGGGCCCGTCACCACGATGCCGTGCCGTCCGGCGGCCAGCGACCTGCGGATCAGGTCCAGTTCGCCTTCGCGTCCGGTGAACGGCCAGGGCAGTTCCAGGGTCTTCGCGTCCCGTTCGTAAGTCATCACGTACAAGAAGAGTCGGGCTACTCACCCCTGATACACGGTGAATTGAGTACCCCTCGACTCAGGCGCCCGGCAGGCGGCAGGCGGCATCCTGTGCGCAGGCCACAGGCCATGTTCCGGCACCGGGGGAGCGGTCGAGGACGTCACCTTCATGGGGGAGGGTGACGTCCTCGACCACGCCCCGAGGCTCCGTCGCGGAGCCGCACGCCGCACCTCAGCGCCCCAGCGGATCAGCGGATCAGCGGATCAGCCGGTCGAAACGGAAGGGTGCAAGGGCCTCGGGCCGTCGGCCGGTGCGGATGTACTCGGCGAGATGGTGCCCGGTGGCCGGGCCGAGCGTGACGCCGAGCATGCCGTGGCCGGTGGCCGCGAAGGCGTTGTGGTGGCCGGGGACGCGGTCGATCACCGGGAGCCCGTCGGGGAGGAACGGCCGGCCGCCGACCCAGGGGTCGCGGATCAGGCCGACGAGGTCGTCCGGGTCGTCGAACCAGCGGCCGAGATAGTGCCTGCTGGCGAGGGCGACGGCGACGATACGGCGCCAGTCGAGCCGGTTGTTGTTGCCGCTCAGCTCCATCGTGCCGCCGATCCGCGTGGTGCCGCCGATCGGTGAGGCGACGGCCCTGCGTTCGCCGAAGTACAGCGTGTGCCGGGGTGCCCGGTCCAGCTCCACCGAGAAGCTGTAGCCCTTGCCCGCCTGGAGGGGCAGCGGCTGTCCCAGTGAACGCAGCAGGTGCGGCGAGCGCATCCCGGCCGCGACCACGACGGCCGCACAGGGAATCTCGCCCTGTGTGGTCCGCAGCGCGGCGATGCGCCCCGCGGTCGACCGGAACCCTGTGGCCTCCGCGTTCTCGTGGACCTTCACCCCCGCGTCGGCCAGCGCCTCTCCCAGCCCTTGTGCGAACTCCTCCGGATCGACCACGCCCTCCCCCTCGACGAGGTAGGCCGCGCGCACCCCGGGCGCCAGCGCGTCGTCCAGCAGATGCGCCTCGGGTCCGGTGGTGACGTCGTCGGGCATCGGGTAGCGGCCGTCCGCCATCTGCCGTTGGATCGCGAGATGGTGGCGGGCCTCGGCCGGCGACAGGAAGGCGTGCACCATGCCGGGCCGAGTCAGCGTCGTGGCCACCCCGTTCTCGCGCAGGCCGTCGAAGAGGTCGAAGGTGTCGCGGTTCAGCTCGGCGATCGCCGCGTAACCGCGCCGGAAGGCGGCCGGTGTGCTGCTGCGCCAGAACCGCCACAACCACCGTACGAACGCCGGATCCGGCAGGGGCCGCAGATAGAGCGGCGAGTCCGGCTGTCCCAGCGAGCGGAGGGCGTAGCGCACCACTCCGGGCGCCGGGACGGGCGTGGAATGGCTGAGGCAGACCCATCCGGCGTTGCCCCGGGAGGCCCCGGAGCCCAGTGCGCGCCGCTCGACGACCTCCACCGGAAGACCGGCCGCGGCCAGGTAGTACGCCGTGCACAGTCCGACGACGCCGCCCCCGACAACCACGACGGGGCTGTCGCCGAGCGGGCCCGCCGCACCGGCCACAGGGGATGCACCGGTCATGACGTGGGCCCGTACGAGGCGAGGAACTCGCGGGTCCGAGCTTGGGCGGGGTGGTCGATGACGTCCTCGGGCCTGCCCTCCTCCACGATCCGGCCGCCGTCGACGAAGACGACGTGGTCGGACACCTCGCGGGCGAACGGCAGTTCATGGGTGACCAGCAGCATCGTCATTCCGTCCGCGGCGAGTTCCCGCATCACGTTCAGCACCTCGCGGGTGGCCTCGGGGTCCAGGGAGGAGGTGGGTTCGTCGAAGAGCAGCACCTCGGGCTTGAGGGCGAGGGCCCGTGCGATGGCGACGCGCTGCTGCTCACCGCCGGAGAGCTGCTCGGGCTGGGCGAGCCCGCGGTGGGCCACCCCGACGCGGCGCAGCAGCGCGACGGCCCGCTCCAGCGCCTCCTCTTCAGGGACGCCCGCCTTGCGCTGGGCCAGGACGACGTTCTCCACGGCGGTGAGATGCGGGAACAGGTTGAACCGCTGGAAGACCATGCCGACCGTACGGCGCAGCCGGGGCAGGTCGCGGCAGACCATCTTGCCGCCGTTGTGCACCACTTCACCGGCGACCTCGACCGTGCCGCCGTCCGGCCGTTCCAGCAGGTTGACGCAGCGCATCAGGGTCGTCTTGCCGCCGCCGCTCTGCCCGATGACGCTGACGATCCGGCCCCGGTCGACCTCCAGGTTCACGTTGTCGAGGACGAGACGGCCGTCGAAGGACTTGCTGAGGCCCTCGATCCGTACGACGGCCTCGGTGGTGGCCGCCGGTATGACGGTCTTCGCTGTGGTGACGGGCTCGGTCATACCGCCGCCTCCTTCCGGTCGGCCTTGCGGTCGGTGCCGGCCGAGATGTCGGCCGCAAGCAGTGCGCGGGCGGCCCGCATCCGGCGCCGTCGCCACGGGGACAGGGGTACGCCCGCGCGGACCTTCCGCTCCAGCAGCAGGAGGAGCTGGGAGAGCGGGTAGCAGAGGGCGAAGTAGATGGCCGAGATGACCAGGTACACCTCCAATGCACGGAAGGTCGACGAGGTGATCAGCCGCCCCTCTGACATCAGTTCGGCGGCGGAGATGGTGACCAGCAGCGATGTGGACTTCAGCAGGTCGACAAGAAAGGTGTTGGTGCCGGGCAGTGCCTGCCGGACGGCCTGCGGCAGGATCACCTGGCCGAAGATGCCTGCCCTGCCCAGTCCCAGCGCCTCCCCCGCCTCCGTCTGTCCGGCGTGCACCCCGCTGATCGCGGAGCGGAAGATCTCGGACAGGTAGGCGGCGTAGAAGACGACGAGGCTGACGCAGCCGGCCGTGAACACGTCCAGCTTGAGCCCGGCCGAGGCCAGGCCGAAGTAGGCCAGGAAGATGATGGCCAGGAGGGGGATGTTCTTGAAGACCTCGGTGTAGACGGCGGCGACGGCGCGCGCGGCCCACACCTTGCTCAGCCTGAGCAGGGCAACCGCCAGGCCGAGCAGTACGGCGCCGACGAAGCTCACGACGGTGTAGGAGATGGTGCGCCAGAGTGCGTCGACGAGGTCGGACTGGTAGTCGGACCAAGGGACTTGGAAGAGACCGGACATGTCAGCCCCTCACTTCGCGAGGGACGGGGGCGTCCAGTCGGCGGGCCTGTCCACGCCTTGGCGCGCGGGGGCGACGGCGGCGTCGGGTGTGAGGAACTGCTCCGGGTCACCGCCGTACTTCTTGACGAGCTTCTCCATCTCGCCGTTCTCGTACATGGCGTCGATCTGCTCGGAGATCGCCTTCTCCAGCTTGGTGGCCTTCTTGGGGAGGTAGAAGCCGGTCTGGTACGGCTGGAAGTACTCGTACGCGGGCTTCGCCTTCACCTGCTCGGCGGTCGGCGGCGTCATGTACTGGGTCTCGATCTTCAGCTCCGGCCGTTCCTTCTGCGCCGCGATGATGATCAGCGGGTCGAGGAAGCCGACGTCGACCCGGCCCGCGCCGAGGTCGTCGAAGACGCCGTTGGCGTCGGGGTAGGCGTGCAGCTTGGCGTCGGGCACGGCCTGGATCGACTTGACCCAGACATAGCCCTCCACCGTGCCCAGTTCCAGGCCCTTGAGGTCGTCGACCGTCTTGTACGTCTTGCCGTTTCTGACGGCCATCGCCGGAGGCGAGTAGTACGGCGGATCGGTGAACAGCCCCTGCTTCTGCCGCTCCTCGGACCAGGCGACGCCGCCGATGGTGATGTCCACCCGGCGGGACTGCACTCCGGCGAGCATGCCCGCGAAGTCCGTCACCTCGGGCTCGACCTTCAACCCCAGCTTGTCCGCCGCGTAGTTGAGGATGTCGCCGTCCAGTCCGACGATCTTGTCACCCTGGACACTGGTGTACGGGGCGTACGGCTGGACGGCCACCTTGAGCACGCCCGGCGTGAGGGTGCCGAGCGCGGCGGTCTTCGCGGACACGCTGGCCGGTTCGTCGTCGCTGTCCGAGCCGCAGGCAGCGGTGGCCGAAAGCAGGAGTGTCGCGGACAAAGCGGCCACAAGTGAGCGCACACGGGTCATCGGCATGGCCTTCCCATCTGGTACTGAAGAGTCCGCCGTTCACCTCGCTGTGCCCCGGCGGGGGATGTGACAGGGCCCATACGCTATGGACAGGCTCGCGGTACGTCACCGGTCACTTCGTCTGAACTTATGGCCGAAATCGCTCGATGCACTGTACGGTGCGTCCAGTCCGGGCAACGGCCCCGCGGCGGGAGGAGCCTTGATGCTGAGCCCGTCACTCGCGCAGGAGATCGCCGGGGACACCTCCGCGGTCATCGGCTTCAACGTGCTGATCACCGATGCGACGGGCACGGTCATCGGCAGCGGCGACAGCAGCCGGGTCGGCACCTTTCACGAGGCGTCCGTCGAGGTGATCCGTACGAAGGAGCCCGCCACGCACAACACCTCGCAGGCTCTCCAACTGCGGGGAGTACGCCCCGGAGTCACCCTGCCGCTCGTCACGGACGGGCAGGCGGTGGGCACGGTCGGGATCACGGGTACGCCCGCCCAGGTGCGCCGCTTCGGACTCCTGGTGAAGCGCCAGACGGAGATTCTGCTGCGGGAGTCGGTGATGCTGCGCTCCCGCCTGCTCGCCGAGCGGGCGGCCGAGAAACTGCTCGCCGACATCGCCTCGTACGACCCTCATGTCGTGGAAGGCGAGTTCCTGCTGTTCCGGGCCGCCGAGCTGGGCTTCGACCTGCGGCTTCGGCGGGTGGCGGTGGCGTTCGAGGTGACGGTGCCCGATGCGGGCGCCCGCCGCCAGGGGGCGCCGACCCGGGACATGGCTCTGATCCGCTCGGAACTGCTCCGCACGGTGCGCGAGGTCTTCGCCGACCCCCAGGACATCGTCGCCACCACGGCGCCCGGCTGGATCGGCGTACTGCACCGGCTGCCCGCCCGGCGTCCGGTGACGTCGCTGGTCGTCGACTGCCGCCGGGTCACCGACGTCATCGCCGCCCAGGACGGCCTCGCCGCCCGCGCCGGGATCGGCGAACCCGCCTCCTCGGTCGGCGACCTGCACGACTCCTACCAGGACGCCTGCGACGCGCTGCGCCTGGGCGGCCGCGTGGCAGGGGACTCCCCCGTCCACCTGATCACCGACCTCCGCGTCCACCAGGTCCTGGCGGCGGTGGGCCAGCCCGCCCGCAACCGCCTGCTGGACCTCACCGCCGCGGACCTGCGCACCCAGCCGGACTGGCCGGTACTCCGCGACACGATCACCGCCTGGTGCGAGAGCGGCTTCAACCTCGTACGGGCCTCCGCGGCCCTGCACATCCACCGCAACACCGTCGTCTACAGAATGAACAAGATCGAGCAGATCACCGGACGTCCGCTGCGTGAGCATCGGACCACCATGGCTTTGTACCTGGCCTGTCTGGCCGACCAGTTGGGCAGCGGCGTACCCCGTGCCGGCGATTCCTAGGCCCGCAGCTCTGCGAGGCGCTCGAGGTCGTCCTGGACCGACTCCCGCTCCTGAGCGCCGAGTTGGACCGCGGCGGCCTCGGAGAGCGCGGATGTCGCAGTCTCCACGTCACCCAGGCGCCCGGCGACATCCGCACGCAGTACGAGGAGGCGCAACCGCTGCACGGGCGTGGGGCGCTCGTCCTCGAGACACAACACCCGGTCGATGACCTTCGCAGCGGCAGCCGGATCCTCCTTCGAGTCCGCGAGGAGCGACGCGTGATGGAGGGCCCGCGCGAAGGTCTCCTTGGGCGCGGGCCGGTGGTGCTGGTCCTCACTCGTCCGCTGCCCGATCCGGACGCAGTTGCCGCCCGGGTCGGTCACCAGGAACTGCCGTACCCCGTACGACATGTTCTTCAGCGCCCCGATGCGCGGCAGCCCGCGGGTCGGGATCTTCCCGTACGCCGCCTTGAGTCCGGTCCGGAAGGACTCGTGCAGCCCGTCGACGTCATCTGTCAGCACGTAGCACGTGCTGTACGACTCGGTCGGCTCGTACCGCTTCAGGCCGAAGAACTGCAGCTCGATTTCGCCGCGCTCGACGACCGCGTACGGATTGGGGCTCGTCTGTTGGTAGGTCACCTCGAACCCGAGGGCGGTGTAGAAGTCGAGAACGGACTGAATGGTCCGGCACGGCAGGATCGGAATCGTCTTCTCAGCCACATCCACCACTCTAATCAAAATTGAATAGAAAGTGGGGAAAGTGAACCGATCGACCGCAGCGAGTACGTTGCCACATCGGCTCAACTCGGAAGGCAGGGCTGATCTATGGCACGCAGCAGTCACTCCTTACCGAAGAGTCCTCTGGGCGACGAACGTCATGCGCGAACACCATCTGCGCTGATCACGCTTCCGCCGACGCAGCCAGGCACGAAGCGCCGATCCCACTGCAAACGCCGAGACCACGACCTGCAGATTCCGTTGCAGTTCTAACGCCCGCTTCCCAGCAGCGCGTTGAGCTCGCCGTAGTCGAGCCCTCCGGCCAGCGACTCGTAGGTCCCCGCACACAGCAGTTCCCGGGCGGCGCGGCGGACTACGGCATGCGCGGCCTGGGCAATGCCCGACCCGATGCTCACACGCGCGACGCCAAGCGCGGCGAGCTCGGCGACCGGAGGGGTCCCGGGGCCCGCCATCACGTTCAGCGGAGCATCGATGCCCTCGGCGAGCGCCTTCACGGTCACCGGGTCGACGACCCCGGGGACGAAGATCCCGTCGGCGCCGGCGGCGAGGAAGGCGGCTGCCCGTTCCAGGGTGAGGTCCACTCCCCCGGCGCCCCTGAGGAAGGTGTCGATCCGGGCGTTCACGAACAACGGCACCCCCACCGTGTCGGCGGCCTCGCGGGCGGCGGCGAGGCGCTCGGCCTGTTCGGCCACCGGCCGCAGCGGACCTTCGCCGCTCCTGTACAGCGCGTCCTCGATGTTCACACCGACCGCGCCCGCCGCGATCACCGCGCGGATCGTGTCGCCGACGCCGACCGAGTCCCGCGCGTAGCCGCTCTCGATGTCGGCGGACACCGGCACCCGGACCGCGTTGACGATGCGTGCGACGGCGCCGAGAGCCCGGTCGCGGTCCAGCCGGTCGCCGTCCGCCGCCCCAAGGGCCCAGGCAAGCCCCGCGCTCGTGGTCGCCACCGCGGCGGCGCCCGTGTTCTCGACAATGCGGGCGCTCGTGGCGTCCCAGGCGTTCGGCAGGACGAGCGGACGCCCGGGGACGTGGCGGGAGCGAAAGGCGAGGACCTGGTCACGGAGGATGCGGTTCGGCGTCATGCGGATCACTCAACCAGCCGGACCCGGGCGACGGCTGGCAGGAATCCGACGTGCATGTGCGGCTCGACCGCCCGCTGGTTCCGACCACACGACCTGCTCGACCGTCGCCCCCTCAGGGAAAGGGCGTTCGCTGCTGACCGGGGTGGGACCCCGGTCAGCAGCGAACAACGGGTCAGGGTCGCCGTGTTCCCGCGTTACCTCCCGGGGCACTCCTTCCAGGCCAGGTGATAGATGGTGCTGATGTCACCGTCGGTGGAGTCCATGGTCATGAAGCTCGTACTGCCGGGCGCGGAGGTTCCCGCGTTGACCCGCAGTTCGGTGTTGATGTTGAAGTTGCGCTGCACTCCGCAGGGCGCCCAGACCAGTTGGGCCCAGTCGGTGGTGTCGGTCGCCTGCCAGTTGTCGTTGTAGGGGCCTCTGAACGGATGGGTTCTGGACTCCGTGTTCGGTGATCCCTGGAAGTAGTACGAGGCCTTCTGGGTACTGCTCGCACCCGGCTGGAGCGAGGCGAAGCCTCTGTAGTCGGCGCTCGCGACCGCGTAGGTGAAGCCTTGCGGTACGTGGACGATGAGGTTGAGCTGGCAGTTCTTGCGGAACGCGGTGGGACTGGCGCCGCCGCCCACCTGGGCGAGGTAGTCGCTGTACGTCACCGTGAAGGCGGTGTTGTCCGGCGAGACGGCCACGGCGGCCGTCCCCCGGGGACAACCCGACCCGTTGACCGTGGCGACCTCGATCACGATCTTGTCCGGGGGCGGGTCGGTGATCGCGGAGGAGCTCTGCGGCGCGGGGAGCGTCGAGGCGAACAGCGCTGTGACCGCGCCGCTCAGAAGCAGTCCACCAGTCATCTTCTTCCAATCCGGTGCTTCGGTGGTCCTGGCGGTGCGGGCAGGTGCCGGCGCCGCCGGGGTTGGGGGGTGCGGTGTCCGCCTGCGCGGAGACCGTCGCTGACCAGGTGCGTCGGATGGAGCAAGTGCGTGGGCATGCGCACGCAAAGCATGTAGGTCATGTGCATGCCAAACACGAGCTCGCACTCACGACCTCGTGAAGGAAATGTGAAGGCCGTGAGCCATCGCGCATCGTATGGGGCTGCGCACCGGCGAACTAGGGCGATCTCCAGCCATTCAGGATCCCACCCCGCCCGCATGCGCGAAGTGCCGGTGAACATGCGGGTGTTCAGTCTCTTGCTGCACGGACCTTGACGCCTTCGGCACAGTCGATCTCATAATGTCGCGCGTCCACATATCTAAACGCCGTTTCTTCTTGTGGACACAGCTCGAACAGCACGGAGGATCAGTGACCGGTCCAGGCTTAGGGCCTGTGTGATGTCGTGATCAATCGGCTGTTCGCAGGATGTCTTCGAGCCAGATCATCGAGGCGCGGAGTTCGAGGCCTGCGAGGTAGCTCTCGGG